>CAMCII010000148.1 GCA_945874505.1 Bordetella parapertussis
GCAGCAATCTTGGCGAAACATGGCATGAGTAAAGACGATATTCGGCACGACCTACACAAGCGGATGCGTTTGCAGTTAAGCCGTGTCAGTGAAGGCTGTCAAGAGTGGTATCGCACCAAACGAAAAACCTTTAATGTGGCTCCCGGCACGACCCATATTCCGTATTTAGATGAGGCTTCACAAATTCAAATTGTGGTGGCCGGTGGGCAAGGCTTGCATTCAATGGTGGTGCCCAGCTTTGGCATATCGCACTTTGTGCTTGAGAAAATCGTCTAGCACAGCATCGCGTCTGATTAATATTGCCCTCGTCATCCAAACTGAACACTTTCGCGCCTCATGATTGTTGCAACCGCCGGCCATATTGATCACGGCAAGAGCACCTTGGTTAAGGCCTTGTCGGGCGTCGACACCGATCGCTTGCCAGAAGAAAAATCTAGAGGTATCTCGATTGATCTAGGCTTTGCTTACTTGGCCTTGCCTGAGACCCCTTTGATTGGTTTTGTGGATGTGCCGGGGCATGAGCGCTTTGTGCGTAATATGCTGGCAGGTGTCTGTGGCATTGATTATGTCATGTTGGTGGTTGCCGCTGATGATGGCGTCATGCCCCAAACCATCGAGCACCTCAGCATTGTGCAGTTGCTAGGTATCCACGCGGGCGTTGCCGTGCTGACGAAAACTGACCGTGTATCAACCGAACGCGTGCACGAAGTTCGTCAACAGGTGCGCGAATTATTACAGAGCGCAGAGCTGACGAATTTTGAAATTGTCGAGTGCTCAGTGGTCGCCCAGCAAGGTGTGAACGAATTGCGCGAGCGACTCGGTCAAGCCTCACGTGACACCCAGCGCACTGAATTCGAGGGGCGATCTTTTCGCTTTGCGGTCGATCGGTCTTTTTCGATTGTTGGCAGCGGCACGGTTGTCACCGGTACTGTGTTTAATCATCAGGTGCAAGTCGGCGAGCGCTTAACACTCACCCCAAGCGGTGCAAGTGTGCGCGTGCGAGGCATCCATCAAAATAACGCGGCGGTGGCTCAAGCGCATGCAGGCGAACGCTGTGCGCTCAATATTGTTGGTGTCAGCACGCAAGACTGCGGTCGCGGTGACTGGGTCGTTGCCTCAGCCTTGCATGCCCCAACCTCACGTATTGACATTAGCCTGACCGTCTTAAGTACTGAACCACAGGCGCTGCTTCACTGGACCGAGGTGCATCTGCATCTGGGCACCACCGAGGTCATCGCTCGTGTCGCCATTGAGCGAGGCGGCTCGATACAACCAGGCACCACTGGCTATGCTCGATTGGTATTAAACAAACCAATTGCCTGTTTAAATGGTGATCGTTTGATTATTCGCGATCAAACCGCGCAACGCACGCTAGGCGGAGGCGTTGTGCTCGACCCGTTTGCGCCGGCTAGAGTGCGTGACAAAGTGCTTCGCCAAAAAGAGCTTGCCGCCTTTGCCCACCATGATTCTGCAGTTGCGCTAAGCGCCCTGCTCGCCTGCCACTCAGAGACGGGCGTCGACTTAGAACACTTTGCGCGTAGCTTCAACGTGACAGAACGTACCGTCACAGCGATGCTTGCTCGCCTGAACGCTGTCGTGATTAGCAAAGCACCGTCGTATGGTTTGCTACAGACAGCGCTTGAGCGACTCGGCGGTCGTATCGCTGCGACCTTGCAACAACATCATTTGACCCAACCGCAGACACCTGGTCTGAGTCTAAAAGAACTGCGCCAACAGTCTGCGCCAAACATGAAAGCAGCTGTTTTGACTGCGTTAGTACGCCATATTTCGACAGAGAAAAAAATCACACTGTCTGGCACAGTTGCTTCGTTGGAGACACACCGCTCAAGCGCTCAAGCAGCAGATCAATTGATGTGGCAAAAAATTCAACCCACCCTCGCCGCGATGGGGCCCAAAGGACTAACGGCTGCAGAGCTTGCACAAGCTGCCGGTTTAAAAACCTTGGTCGTCAATGACATGTTGCACCGAAAGGTTAAACAAGGTGCGCTGTATCGGGTCAGCTCCGAACGCTTCTATTCACGTGCTAATTTTATCCATTTTGCGACGCTGGCTCGCCAATTGGTGTTGGCAAGCCCGACGCAAAGCTTTATTGCGGCGCAGTTTCGCGATCAAGCGGGTGTGAATCGCACGTTGGCCATTGAAATATTAGAGGTGCTTGATCGGCTTGGTGTGACACAGCGCGTGGGCGATGCACGCAAACTACTCAAGCCACTTGAGACGGTCTTCAATCTTGTGTCTGAAACCCTTGACGCAACAACACCTCATTCAACTTAATTGTGACTGTCGCTGAATGTGACCGGTCGCGAGCCCTGAGACCCGCGAGAGTTGATTCGCTATTGATTGACGATTTTTGCGTCTTTAATGACCTTGCCCCATTTCAGCGTCTCGGCTTCGATAAACGCTTTAAACGCCTCAGGCGTACTGCCGACCGCGTCAGCCCCACTGGCTGCGAGTTTTTGTTGCACGTCAGGCATCGCGAGCACTTGATTGATGGCCACGCTGAGTTGCTGCACGATAGGCATTGGGGTACCGGTGGGTACCATCGCACCACTCCAAGAGGTTGCCACATAACCATCAAAGCCAACCTCAATCATGGTGGGCACGTCGGGTAACAACGGGCTACGCTTGGGGCTTGTGACAGCAAGCGCCCTGAGCTTGCCTTGTTGCACATGCTCAATCATGCCTGGCATGGTCGGGAAAGCAACCTTCACCGTGCCACTTAACAAATCTATCGTTTGTGGACTGGTTCCTTTATAGGGAATGTGTACCAGTTCGATGCCGGCCCGAGCTTTAAACCATTCAGCGGCCAAATGTGGAGAGCCGCCCGTACCCGAAGAGCTGTAACTGAGCTGGCCCGGATGCGCTTTGATGTAGTCGATGAGCTCTTGCACTGAACGGACGGGTAACGACGGATGCACCAGCAAGAAACTCGTGACCGAGGTCGCTTGTGAGACAGCAACGAAATCTTTGAATAAGTTATAGCTCAGACTTGGAAATAGGGAGGCACTGACCGCGGTACCAATTGATACCCAAAAGATCGTGTAGCCGTCGGGTGCCGCCCGAGCTGCAAGCTCAGCCCCAATGTTGCCGCTCGCCCCTGGCTTATTTTCAACCACAACGGCCTGACCTAGCACCTCAGCTAACTTTTGCCCGACAATGCGGGCCGGCACATCCGTTGACCCGCCAGGCGGATACCCAACAATGATCTTGATTGATTTATTTGGGTAAGCCTGCGCCCGGACTGAAAATGAAGGGATGGCGAAAGACAGTCCTAAGCCAAGGAGCAAAAAAATTGAGGCGAGCCGTATTTTCATCGTTGTTTACCGTTTGTTCTAATTGAGTTTAACAAGGAGGCGCTTAGAAAAATTTAGCATGACCGAGCCTGAAGCTAAAAAAAGGCTTGGCAATCAAGCATATTGTCATCATCCAATTGCATTCACTTAAATCTTTGTTGAAGATAGCATCAGTGAGTTGTGGTTTGCGCTTAAAAGTAACACGTTCACTTGGGCATTGATCTAAAATCCCAAGTAGGTTGGCTCTGTTCAAGCGAAGTCAAGCACGCTTTGCAAGCCGCACCCAGGGCCCTTGGTCAAGTATCCAGTCGCAACCCCCTTTTTGAGAATGTCCACTATGAACCGCTTTGACGATGCTGGCAAACTGCTCTTGCGAATGACGATCGGCATTTTGCTATTGATGCACGGCTTGTTCAAACTTGCTAACGGCATTGAATCAATTACCGCCCTAGTGCTTGCACAGGGCTGGCCTGCCTGGATTGCCTTTGGCGTGTTTATCGGCGAGATCATTGCCCCATCGCTCTTAATCATTGGCGTACTCACCCGCGCGGGCGCGTTGGTGATCGTGTTCAATATGGGATTGGCAATTTATTTAGCGCACGCGTCACAGGTCTTGAGTCTCACCAAAACAGGTGGCTGGGCGCTTGAGCTTCAAGGTCTATTTTTGATGGGTGCTTTAGCGGTTGCATTGCTGGGCGCTGGTCGCTTTAGCTTGGGTGGCGCCAATGGCCGACTGAACTAATTCAGGTCTGGCCTTGAAAAAAACGCTGTACAACGCATTTAATTGGGCTCCATTCCAAATCTTTGTTTAGCCTTAAGCTGAGCTAACTCGAGTGTGAGCTGAGCTTTGGCTTGGCTCAGGCAGTCGGCACGCTGAGCGGTGGGCAAGTCTTTGCAGGCATTGACCTCCTCTTGATGCGCCGCGAGCGTTTCTTTTCTTGCCGTGTCGAACCGTTGCTCAAGTGTGACGTCCTCTTGGGTCCAGCGTTCAGGCTCGGGTTCAGGCCAATTGATCGCAGGTGGAGGTGGTAAGGGCAAACCGGGCTGAGCCTGAACGCCAGTCATGCTAAGCAAGGCCAGACAAAGACACAACCCTTGACGTGTGATGGTATTTCGTCCATGCAAAAAAAATGGTTTCATTGCTTGTTCCCCAGATAACTTGCTACCCTTGCTACTGTACGCTTTTTTTTTACTCCGTTTTCAAGGATCTTAAATGATGCTCAGAAAAAAAACTCACCTACTTGGCATCGGCCTATTTCTTAGCCTACTTCAGTGCACAGTTGCCTGGGCTGAACTCAAAGTGGGTGTCACCGCCCCGAGCTTCACAGCACCCGCTGCGTTGGCGGGGCAAACTTACAATTTTGCGCTTGCTGAAGCACTTAAAAAAGGCCCTGTGGTTGTGTATTTTTACCCAAAGGCTTTTACCTCGGGCTGCACCATTGAAGCGCAGCTTTTTGCGCAAGCAATCGACAAGTTTGCAGAACTCAAAGCCACGGTCATTGGGGTATCCGGCGATGATATTGAAACCTTGAAAAAATTCTCGCAAGGCCCCTGCGGTGGTAAATTTGCTGTCGCGGCAGACCTTGATCGCAGCATTATCAAAGCGTACGATGCCGGTATGATGCTCATGCCTAATATGGCAAGCCGAATCTCTTACGTGGTGACGCCGGATTCGAAGATACTATTCGTTCATAGCGGAATGAGTCCTGACCAACACGTGAGCAGCACGCTTGCGGCGCTGCAAGCGTGGCAAGCTAAAAGGTAAGTTCTGATGACAGTTGCTTGTTGGTTTCGTACAGATTTGCGTGTGGCTGATCAACCTGCGTTAGCCGCCGCCGCGGCGCTTGGCCCAACAATCGGCTTGTTTATTGCCTCTCCTGAACAATGGTGTTTGCATCGTGATTCTGCAGTAAAGATTGACTTCTGGTTGCGCGCTGTTCAGCACCTGCGCGCCGAACTTGAGGCGTTGAATATTCCGCTCAAGATACTGATCGTCGACCGCTGGAAAGATGTTCCAGCTGCCTTACTCAGCTTTTGCCAGCACCATCATGTTGAGCAGGTGCATTGCAATCGCGAACACGGTGTCAATGAGCGCACCCGCGACAGAGCCTCTTACAGTTTATTAGCGCAACATAATATTGCTTTGCAAGGGCATCACGGTGGCACGCTGTTAATACCTGGCACTGTTAAAACCGGTGCCGACGCATACTACCGTGTCTTCACACCCTTTGCAAAAGCTTGTCGAGAAAAACTGCGCACGGCGCCTTATCGGCTTGCACCAAAGATTAAAAAACAATCTAACGCGGGATTACCGCCTTCCGACGATTTGCCAAAGCTGCTGGCTGCTCTGCTAAGCGTGATCCCAGAAGACTTGCAAAACGCTTGGCCTGCCACGTCTGCGGCAGCGCTCGAGCGGCTTGATCAGTTTGCCCAAACACGCATGGCCCGGTACCAGCCAGACCGCGATTTTCCGGCAATACCAGGCACCAGTGTCTTGTCGCCCTACCTTGCTGCGGGCCTAGTCTCGGCGGGGCAGTGCTTGCATGCCGCCCTGATGCAAAATCAAGGCGAGTTTGATACGGGCCAACGAGGTATCGTTGTCTGGATTACTGAGTTGCTCTGGCGTGAGTTTTATCAGCACCTGCTGTTTGGTTATCCGACGCTTTCGATGCATCAGCCGATGCGACCTGAAACCAATGCGGTGGTGTGGCGCGACGCGCCCGACGATTTCGCCGCTTGGACACAAGGCCGCACTGGCGTGCCAATTGTGGATGCTGCAATGCGCCAACTGTTAGCCACTGGCTGGATGCATAATCGCTTGCGTATGGTAGTGGCGATGTTTTTGACCAAAAATCTATTGATCGATTGGCGCTTGGGCGAAGCATTTTTTATGCAACACTTAATCGACGGCGAGCTAGCCGCGAATAACGGTGGCTGGCAATGGAGCGCCTCAACGGGCGCAGACTCAGCACCCTACTTCCGAGTGTTTAATCCGATTAGCCAGTCTGAAAAATTCGACCCGCAAGGTGCCTTTATTAAGCATTGGATGCCCGAACTCTCAACTCTTGGGGACAAAGAGATCCACAACCCCAGTCCAATTGCACGCAAGGCATTGAATTACCCCGAACAAATCGTTAACCTTCAAAGTAGCCGAGTTCGTGCGATCGAGGCATTCAAAAGCCTGCGATAGCAACGCAATCCTACTCAGTCACCTTGTTCCAGCTAGTCATGACCCGGCGACTGATCAGGGTACAAACAGTTATCCTATATCCTGTTCACTTGCTACTTTTTTTTGTAAAACCAAAATATGAGTCTTACATCCTTCAGCGTCACAACAATTCAGGGCGAATCTCAATACTTAAGCCATTACGAGGGCAAAGTCCTGCTCGTCGTGAATGTCGCTTCTAAGTGTGGCTTCACGGGTCAGTACGCAGGCTTACAAAGCTTGCACCAAGAATACGCGAGTCGCGGCCTAGTGGTGATGGGTTTTCCTTGCGACCAGTTCGGTCACCAAGAGCCAGGCAACGAGAGCAGTATTCTGACGTTTTGCGAAACGCAGTACAAAGTGACATTTCCAATGTTCGCCAAGATAGAGGTTACCGGCGCCAAGGCGACGCCGTTTTACCAGTGGCTGAAAGCGAGTAAGCCTGGTTTGCTTGGCACAGAAGCGATTAAATGGAACTTCACCAAGTTTTTAGTGGGGCGCAAGGGGCAGGTGCTCAAGCGTTACGCCCCAACCGACACACCAGAATCGCTGCGTCCAGAGATCGAAGACGCATTGGCGCTCTAGACACCATCGACTGAGCCCAGTCGGAGATACACTGACGGTCATCTTGTAATAAGGGTCTTCTCATGGCGTATCGTCCTGCCCATCTTTACCTGCTTGGCTTTTTACTGCTTGCGGGTTGCGCTGGCAAACCCGCTGTGCAGCAAGACATTACCTTGGCAAATGCTGACGCACAAAGCCCTGTACAAACGTCTTCTACGCGTAATGCTGGTCGTATCTCGCAATCCGATACCGAAACGGTCACGAGCGCTGTGGTTGTGACCGGTTCTGGGGCCGCAACAAATATTGTGTCTGATCCTTCATTTGACGCGAGCCGTACCGCACGCCAAGCTAACCTAGGTGCCCAAGAAAGCCCGATCGCGATCCCAAGCCCTGTGCAACCTCCGACCCGGCTCGCAACGGCGGTGATGATTGATACCGCCTCGCCTGCTGGGTCCGGCAGTGAAAAGACGACGGTTTCTGCCGCAAGTGCCGGCGAGTCATCAAGCCCTGCTGGTGCACCCAGCTCGGCCGATGCTGCGAAAGTTGCCTCGAAAGTCGTGACCTTCAAACGGACCAAGCCTGGGTGTAAAGGCGCTGACTGCCCCGTGCTGAACTTTAAACGTCTGACCTTTACTGGTTACGAGCGATTCAATGCCTTTCTTGAGCAGACCCTTTTGTCGCTCGCGCTGGTTGAGACCAATCGCGACAAGGCCTTTCGAGACTTGCCCGAGCTCGAACTGTATTTCTTTAAAACCGCTAAGCCACGAGATGAGCTTGCCCTCGCCTCAAGCGTGAAATACATGTCTGCTCAGGTCGTCGTTGTGCAGTTGGACAGCTATATTTTTACCGGCGGCGCACAGCGTATCTCAACGACACAGTACCTGAACTGGTTGCCTAAAACCGATAAACTTTTGACGCTTGAGACAATGTTGCTGCCCGGTAAGCTACCTGCGTTTGAAGAGGCGCTTAAAAAACAGCATGCGCTATGGTTAAGAAAGAACCCACTCGCAAAAGACGACCCAGCCGCCTACATCAAGCTATGGCCGTTTGAGCCCAGCGACAATGTCGCGCTGCTTGAAAATGGCGCGGCGGTTACCTATGACCCTTACCGCTTGGCACCCTACTCTTTTGGCAAACCCACAATTTATATCCCCTATCGGGATCTTAAAGGCATCTTACGACCTGAACTGCTACCCAAAAGTTAGTGGTTTGCTGCCAATCCAAGCATTGGTTT
>CAMCII010000149.1 GCA_945874505.1 Bordetella parapertussis
ACGTCAATGGCAGCGGGCCACACTACTCAAAAGGAGTCGAGACAACTGAATGCCCCGTTTTCAGACAAACAGTTGCAGGCCTTAAATGCCGTCAAGTTAGACGACAAATACGAACTTGCCTCAGGCCGCGCATGGCTCAGCGGCGTGCACGCCCTCGTACGCTTGCCGATGAATCAACGCGTTCGCGATCAGCGTGACGGACTGAACACGGCAGGGTTTATTTCTGGCTATCGAGGTTCGCCGTTAGGCGGCTTGGACCAGAACCTCTGGAAGGCCGCCGAACGACTCAAGCAACACCATGTGGTGTTTCAGCCAGGCGTGAATGAGGATTTAGCTGCGACCTCAGTGTGGGGCTCGCAGCAGGTCAATATGTTTGAAGGTGCCAAATATGACGGCGTCTTTGGGCTTTGGTACGGCAAAGGCCCCGGCGTTGATCGCTGTGGTGACGTGTTTAAGCACGCCAATGCGGCCGGTACCTCACCGCGAGGCGGCGTATTGGTCGTTGCGGGAGATGACCATTCTGCAAAGTCGTCCACCTTGCCTCACCAAAGCGATCATATCTTGAAGGCCTGCGGCATACCCGTTTTGTTTCCCTCTAGTGTGCAAGAAATTCTTGATTATGGCGTGCTAGGTTGGGCAATGAGCCGCTACGCGGGCCTATGGGTGGGGATGAAGTGCATTACCGACATTGTCGAGGTCTCAGCCACAGTCGACGTTGACCCTGAACGTGTTCAAGTCAATATTCCGCAAGATTTTGTGCTCCCAGAAGGTGGCTTGAATATCCGTCTTGGCGACACGCCGCTCGCTCAAGAGGCGCGTCTGCTCGACCAGAAGCTGTATGCTGCACTGGCTTTTGCCCGTGCGAACGGCTTGAATCGCCAGCTTTGGTCCGTACCGGATGCGCAGGCACGTTTTGGCATCATTACTTCTGGAAAAGCCTACTTAGATACCACTCAGGCCTTGCTCGATCTTGGGTTAACGCCCGCGGTCTGTCAACAAATCGGTTTGCGGCTCTTTAAAGTGGGAATGGTGTGGCCGCTTGAATCGACTGGGCTACTCAGCTTTGCAGAGAACCTCGACGAGATTCTGGTTGTCGAAGAAAAACGGCAGATGCTCGAATATCAAGTCAAAGAAGAGCTCTTTGGTTGGATCGGCAGCGGCAAAAAAATCCCGCGGGTCGTGGGTAAATTTGACGATAAAGATGGTGGTGAATGGGCGGTGCCGCAAAGCCCTTGGCTGTTGCCGGCACATTACGAATTTTCTCCGTCGATGGTGGCGCGTGCGATTGCCACCCGCTTGTTACGGCTTGAGTTACCTCCACAGGTCCGTGCACAGATCGAAGCTCGCTTGGCTTTTATTGCGGCACGTGAACTTGAGTTGGCACGCCCGCGCGTGGTGGCTGAGCGCAAACCGTGGTTTTGTTCCGGGTGTCCGCACAACACTTCGACGCGTGTGCCCGAAGGTTCGCGAGCGATGGCTGGGATTGGCTGTCACTATATGGCGCTGTGGATGGATCGCAGCACGCATGTCTTTACCCAGATGGGCGGCGAGGGCGCACCTTGGATTGGACAGGCCCCGTTTACGACTGAGAATCACGTGTTCGTCAATTTGGGTGATGGCACGTATTTTCATTCAGGGCTATTGGCCATCCGTGCTGCAGTGACGGCTAACGTCAACATCACTTACAAGATTTTGTTTAATGATGCGGTCGCCATGACAGGTGGCCAGCCTGTTGATGGTCAAATCACCGTGCCGGTGATGGCGGCCCAAGTGCTGGCAGAAGGTGTGGGTCGGGTCGTGGTGGTGACCGACGAGCCTGAAAAATATACACAGATGGCCGGGTTGCCCAGTGGTGTTCCGGTGGTGCATCGCGATGAACTTGATCGCATTCAAAAAGAATTGCGTGAAGTGTCTGGTGTGACTGCTCTGATTTACGACCAAACCTGCGCCACTGAAAAACGTCGCCGACGCAAACGTGGAGCCTACCCTGATCCTGCGCGACGTGTGGTGATTAATTCACGTGTGTGTGAGGGTTGTGGTGATTGTTCAACGCAATCAAACTGCTTGTCGATTGAACCGCTTGAAACAGAGCTTGGGCGCAAGCGTGTGATCAATCAATCGAGCTGTAACAAAGACTATTCATGCTTGAAAGGCTTTTGCCCGAGCTTGGTGACTGTTGAAGGTGGGCAGTTGCGTCGGCCCAAGCTGATTGAGGCGAACGACACTCATGCGCAGGCAGTGCCAGACCCAGAACTGCTTCAATTGACGGGCTCTTACGGTATTTTTGTGGCGGGGGTCGGTGGCACAGGTGTGGTCACGATTGGTCAGTTGCTTGGAATGGCGGCCCACCTCGAGGGCAAAGCGGGCTCGGTGCTTGATATGGCGGGTTTGGCGCAAAAGGGCGGGGCCGTGTTTTCTCACGCAATCATTGCGCCGACGGCTGCAGATATTTTAAATACGCGTATTGCGCTGGGGCAGGCTGATTTGGTCTTGGGTGCTGATTTGGTGGTGGGTTCGAGCGTCGAGGCGGTGACGCGGATGCGACCGGCGCACACTCGGATGTTGTTAAACGCAGATGTTGCTCCGACAGCCGCGTTTATTAGCAACCCAAACTGGACACTGGCCGCACGTGAGTTGCGCCAAGAGCTTGAGCAAGCATGCGGTGAAGGTCGCATTCAAAGTGTGGATGCCTCTGAGATGGCAGTGAAGTTGCTGGGTGATGCGGTGTATGCGAATCCGCTCTTGATGGGGTTTGCCTATCAGCAGGGTTGGATCCCTTTGCATCATCGCTCGCTTGAACAAGCAATCGTTCTAAATGGGGTTCAAGTTAAAAAGAATCTCGAAGCCTTCAATTGGGGGCGCCGCGCTGCGCACGAGCCGCAGTTGGTGGCTCAGTTGCTTGGGGCAGGGCATCAGGCGTTTAATCCGACACCACACGGTGCAACGGTGGTTGAGTTTAAACGCTCGGGGTCTGAGGTTGAACAACTACGTGAGCATCGGGCGACGTTTTTACGCGAGTATCAAAACGAGGTTTATGCGTCAGAGTATGTCGCGTTTGTGAATCGGGTGTCGGACGCCGAAATGCAGGCTTGCGGTACGCAGCGTTTGACCTTGGTCGTTGCGCGTTATCTGTTTAAGCTGATGGCGTACAAAGATGAGTATGAGGTTGCGAGGCTTTACACCGATGGTGAGTTTTTACGTGGTTTAGACGAGCAGTTTGAAGGGGACTGGTCTGTGCACTTTCATCTGGCCCCGCCTCTGTTCTCTAAGCGCGATGATAAGGGTCATCTGATTAAAGCGAAGTTCGGGCCTCGGATGTTGGTGGCGTTCAGGTTGCTGGCGAAGCTCAAAGGCTTGCGTGGCACATGGATGGATGTGTTTGGGTATACGGCTGAACGGCGTGCTGAGCGGGCGTTAATTGTTGAGTACCGTGAGACGGTGTTGGGTATGTTGGCTAAGCTTTCGCGGGGGTCTCTAGAGAAGGCGGTTGAGGTGGCTAGTGTGCCTGAAGAGATTCGGGGGTATGGGCATGTGAAAGAGGCTGCGTTGGTGCGGGCTCAGGCTGCTCGTGCTAGGTTGCTGGGTGAGTTTGAGGTGGCTGCGGCTGGGGCGGGGAGCCGAGCTGCTTAGATCCTTTGCCTTCGCCCGCACTTTGACTGCCCCGAACCGGTGATTTTTTGCTGAGCAAAAAATACGCGGCTTCGGGTTGTTCAAAGTGCTTGGGGTTTTGGATTACCTAGGTTTTTTTCTTTCGCCCGCACTTTGCCCGCCCCGAACCGGTGATTTTTTGGCTGAGCAAAAAATACGCGGCTTCGGGGTGTTCAAAGTGCTTGGGGTGTAGATTGCTTAGGTTGTTTTTAAGCTGGGGTGAAGCGGCTTAGGGCGACTTCTGGGGTGACGTGTTCGAAGGTGACTTTTAGGGGCATGCCGACGTGGACGTTGGCGGGGGTGGGGCCGCTGAAGTTGCTCACCATGATCGGGCCTTCTTTGAGTTGCACTAGGCAGGCGTCGTAGGGGATGTCTTGCATGAAGCCGTCCCAGTAGGCGCGGTGAAACTTGACCCAGGATAAGAGGGTGGCCTGGCCGCTGACGACTAGCCATTCTTGTTCGTCTGACAGGCATTTAGGGCAGACGGGGCTGGGCGGAAACTGTAGGTGGCGGCAATGGGTGCAGGCTTGTACTGACAAGCGGTGCTCAAGGGCGTGATCCCAGAAGGGTTTGCTGAGCTCGTCAATAATCGGCAAGGGCTTGTCATAGGTTTGGGTCGTCATGATTTAGCCTTTTGTGTAGATGATTGAACGGGTGCAAGGGGTCGAGGCGATGTATTGCACGACGTTGCAATCTGCAACTTGTCGAGCGCCGCACTCGCCGCGAATTTGGCGCACGGCTTCGACGTTTAAACCCCAGCCTTGCATGTACGAGTTTGAGAGATGTCCACCATCGGTGTTGGTGGGTAGCTTATTGCCAAGCTGTAGGGTGCCGCCTTGCACGTAGGCGCCTGACTCGCCCTGGCCACAATAGCCTAAGCCTTCAAGGCTAAACAGTACGGTCGGACTAAAGTTGTCGTAACACATCAGTGCATCGACATCGTCGTGGGTGACGCCGGCCATTTCAAAGGCTTGGGTGCCGGCGTCTTTGATTTCGTTGTACCAAAACTCTTGATCAAAATTTGAAATCGCGCTGCGCTCGAACGCATCGCGGGCGCCGATACCTGAAATCATGACGGGCGGTTTCGCGAGATCTTTGGCACGATCGGCGGTAGTTAAAATCATGCAGACGGCACCGTCGTTGATCAGGCAGTAATCAAGAAGGCCTAAGGGTTCGGTGATGCGTCTGGCGGTTGCGTGGTCGTCAGAGGTGATCGGTTTTTTCATGACGGCGGTTGGGTTGAGCAACGCGTGCTTGCGAAAGGCCACTGATACTTCAGAGAGTTGGCGTGTGGTTGTGCCGTACTTGGCCATGTGCATACGAAACATCATGGCGTGTGCGGCACCGGGCGAGGTAAATCCCCAAGGGTTCCAGAAGCTTGAGGCGTCTTCGCCGCCGTAGTTCACGCGGCGTGAGCGGCCGATATTGGTATAAATCAAGGCGACGTATTTTGCCGCACCGGTTTCGAGGGCCAACATGGCTTCGATGATCGACATGCCTGACATGCGGCCGTGTCCTGGCAGGGTCATGGTCCAGCGCGGATTCAGCCCTAGCACTTCGCCCATACGGGCATAGGATGGCACGCGACACACGAGTAAGCCGTCAATCTCGTCTTTGTTGAGCCCACAATCTGAGATGGCAGATTTAAACGCCTGTGCGCCTAAGCCGTAGTCGCTGATTAACGGGAAATCGCCATAAGCGGTATTGCCGACCCCGACGACTGCAATTTTGTTTTTTAGCGCGTGTAGTTCATTCACAGCGAAATCCTTTGGCGTAAAGGCTCTGAGGTCTAGGTGCATCAGTGGCCGACACCGCGTTAAAACATACGGCGCTGTTGCATGATACCCATTTTGTGGGGCATGATGCTAGCAATCAAAATAAATAGAAACAGGGTCGAGCCCCACGTTGAAGGTTGCTCACCTTGAGACAAAGCAGAGGATCACGTTATGTCGCAGTCGCCTTTCGTTGCCGCCGAGTTATTCGCTAACCCACAAGATAAGCCAGGAATGTTGGCGGGCTTACGCGTCATTGAGGTTGCCGATGAGTTGGGCGAGTACTGTGGATTGTTGTTGGCTGGCCTAGGCGCTGAGGTCATTAAGATCGAGCCAGTTGGCGGAAGCCCGACCCGTGGTATTGGCCCATACTTGGGCGAGCAGGCTGACCCTGAGAGGTCAATTTTCTTTTGTGCTTACAACCGCGGTAAAAAATCGATACAACTAGAGCTTAATACGACAGAGGGCCAGGCTGCTTGCTTGCAACTGTTAGCGACCGCAGACGTTTTTTTAGATAGTACCTGCGGTGAGTTGTTGGCTCAGCTCAAGCCCGCGCAGTCGTTGAACAAGCTCTTCCCTACGCTGATCACTGCGCGTATCACACCCTTTGGTGACACCGGCCCCTGGAAAGACTTTAAGGGCTCGGATCTGATCCATTTAGCCCTGGGTGGCGTGATGATGTGCTGCGGCTATGACCGTAACGCCGATGGTCATTATGAGCATCCGCCGGTAGCACCGCAGGTTTGGCATGCTTATCATATCGCTGCTGAACAGATGACGGCAGCAGTGGTGGCTGCGTTGATTACGCGTCAATCAACGGGCGCAGGGCAAGATCTGTCGTGCGCTGTGCATGAAGCGGTTGCAAAAAATACCGAGCTTGATGTGATGTCGTGGGTGATGCGGCGAGCGCCACTCTATCGCCAAACTGCTCGTCACGCGGTTGAGAAACCAACCCCGATTCCTAACGTGAGTGCGACCAAAGACAAGCGCTGGAATATGACCTGGGGCGTGTCGGCGCGCGATAAAGCCAAGCTTGTGCCTTTCTTAGATCGCTATGGCAAGGCAGCCGACTTGCAAGCGCCGTCGGCCACCGCTGATCTCAAGGCGCGCAGTACGCCTGGTTCTGCGGGGATGGATGCTGAAACGGTGCGTATGCTTGAAGTTATTCGTGACTTTGTCGGTTCGTATGACTATAAAAATTTGCCCTGGCGCGAAGCGCAAGACGCGGGTTTATTGTGGGCGCCGGTACGCAAGCCGCATGAAAACGCCTTGGATGAGCATTGGTTGATGCGCCATTCGTTTACCGATATCGATCACCCCGAGCTTGGTCGTGCTTTGCGTTACCCGACTAGCAAGTGGTTGAGTACTGCGACGGCCTGGCAGGCCGGCAAGCGTGCTCCGCTATTGGGGCAACATAACTCAGAATTAACCTCGCTACTAAGTGCACCTAAAAATACCGACGCCTTGAAGGCCGGTGCGCAGGCACCGTCGCAAATAGGGTCTCAGGCGCTGGGGGCAACTGAGCCTCAGGGATATGGCCGTACTCAACTGTTTAAGTACACTCCAAAGGTCAACAATATTTCGGCACGTGGTGCGCCGTTCGCTTTGCAAGGCATCAAGATTCTTGATTTCTCTTGGTTCTTGGCCTCGGCTGGGGGTACGCGCATTCTTGCTGCGTTGGGTGCTGAAAGTATTAAGGTCGAGTGGAAAGAAAATCCAGATACCAGGCTGGCTGCCATGTCACCCGTGGGTGGTCGCGCCGCACGTGAGGTTGCGACCGCGCCTTTGCTTGGTGTCACTGACTCAGACATGGGTGGGCAGTTCAATAATAAAAATGCTGGCAAACGTGGCATGTCGTTGAATATTCGTCATCCCAAAGGTCTGGCCATCGCCAAAGAACTTGCACGTCAGTCAGACATTGTCGCTGAAGGTTTTTCTCCTGGTGTGCTCGAGCGTCTGGGCTTGGGCTATGAGGTGCTCAAGTCGCTCAAGTCTGACATTATTTATGTACAGCAATCGGGCATGGGCGGTATTGGTAAGTATGGGCGCTTTCGCACTGTCGGCCCCGTAGCAGCTTCGTTTGCTGGCACCACAGAAATGTCTGGTCGCCCCGACCCGGCAATGCCCGCTGGTTGGGGGTATTCGTATTTGGATTGGATTGGCGCCTATGGCTTTGCGCTGGCCACGCTTGGTGCGCTTTATCATCGCAACCGAACCGGCGAGGGTCAGTGGATTGATGCTTCGCAGTGCGAAGCCGGTATTTATCAAACGGCGACTGCGGTGCTGGATTGGTCAGCGAATGGCAAGGAGTGGACGCGTTACGGTAACCGCTCACCCTATAAGCCAGCAGCACCTCATGGGGCTTATCGTTGCGCTGGCGACGACCGTTGGCTAGCAATCGCGTGTTTTGATGACGTCGAATGGAACGCGCTGGTGAGCCAGACTGGTCTGACCGAGTTGCAATGGGATTTACGCTTTAGCACCTTGGCCTTACGTCTGCAAAATCAAGATGCGCTAGATGAAAAAATCAGTGCTTGGGCGTTGACTCAAGATGCCCGCGAGTGCATGGCGCGCCTGCAGGGCGCTGGGGTGCCAGCTGGCGTGTGCCAGACGGCAGCAGATCGTTACGACACTGATCCTCAGTTAAAAGAACTCGAGTGGTTGACTGAAGTGACCGGCACCAAAATTGGTCGTTGGCCGGTCAACGAGTTTCCGGTCAAAATGAGTGCAACGCCGGCGTATGCCGGGGGCGTCATTGATCGGGGGGCCCCCGGCTATGGCGAGGATAACGTGCATGTCTTAACGCAGATGCTAGGCTATTCGGATTCAGAGATACAAGACTTGATCGAACAAGGGGTGTTGTAAAAAGGGTTGTTGTAAAAA
>CAMCII010000150.1 GCA_945874505.1 Bordetella parapertussis
GGCGCAGCCCCTAACAAGGCACCCGCCATAATCTGCCCCCAGTTATAGACATCGCCTTTAATGAGAGTGGTCACGATCCCGACTGGCAACACCAATTGGTCGGATGACGTTGTGAACGCCAACGGGTACAAGAATTGAGACCAAGCCACCGTGAAAGCAAAGATCATGGCCGCGATAATGCCCGGGATCGCAACCGGTATAAAGATCTTTGTCAGCATCTGAAAATATCCAGCCCCATCGATCAACGCAGCTTCATCGAGTTCTTTTGGAATCGAAGCAAAGTAAGCAATCAAAATCCAAGTCGCGAACGGTACGGTCAAGGTGGGATAAATAATGATCAAGGCCCACCAATGGTTAATCAGCTCAATGCCAGTCAACTGATTGATAAAGGCAAAGATCTTAAACAACGGAATGAACAACAGCGTATCTGGCACCAGATAGGTCAGAAAGACGCCAGTCGCCAGCGTGGTCGACCCCCAAAATTTCATTCTTGATAACGAAAACGCAGCGGGGATACTAATCAACATCGTGACGATCACGACAATCACAGCAATGACACTCGAATTTCTGAAAAATGTCAGGTAATCATTTGAGCGAAACAGTGCCAAGTAATTATCAAACGTCGGGCGATTCACCCACCAGGGGTTTGTCACCGCTGAAATTTCACCACTGTCTTTCAGTGAAGTAATCAGCATGTATAGCGGAGGCATTAAAAAAAATATCGAAAAAAGCACCAGAAAAAAGTAAGACCAGAGCAAGGCCCAGCGCCTGCTGCGCTGCATACTGCGCTGCACGGGTGCCACACTGCTATTCGCTGCGATTGAATGTTGTGACACGATTAGGCCTCGTTTCCACGTTTGTTAACACCACGCAAAATGAATATCGCAGCAATCCCTAAGATCGGCAGCATGAACAGCGATACGCTTGCACCTAAGGGGATGTCGTTACCTTGTATGCCAAGGTTGAAGGCCCACGTCGCGAAGACATGCGTTTGATCAACAGGGCCGCCTGAAGTCAGGATTCGGACAATATCAAAATTAGAAAACGTGACAATCAAAGAAAACAAGACCGTGATAGAAATAATATTTCTCATCATGGGTAAGGTGATGTACCAAATTTTTTGCCACCAGTTTGCACCGTCAATCGACGCGGCCTCAAACAATTGTTCAGGCACTGACTTCAGCGCCGCCAGGTACATAATCAAAAAGAAAGGTGCGCCATACCAAACGTTGACCAGAATGACTGAAAACCGCGCCCAGAAAGGGTCCCCAAGCCAATTCACTGGATCCATACCGATACGAACAAAAATCCAATTCAAGGCGCTGTAGGTTGGGTCAAACAACCAGAACCAGCCTAAGGTGCTCATGGCTGGCGGAATCACCCAGGGGATCAACAGCATGCCGCGCCACTTGCGCTGGCCTTTGGCAGGAATCGTATGAACAAAATGTGCCAGCATAAAACCAATAGCAGCCTTAAAGAGCACCGCGGTCACAGCAAACAGGCACGACTGCTTCACGACCATCCAAAACGTTTCACGCTTGAACAAAAATACGAAATTGTCCAGACCAACGAAGCGTTCCATTGATTTATTCAAGGTCGCCAGGTACATCGAAAACAACGCGGGATAAATGACAAGTGCCGTCACGAGTATGATCAAGGGTAAGGCCAGAAAAAATGCCACCGTTGACTTGCGTCGAAGAAAAACTTTCATGGTGGTAGGTCTGCGTGCTGCAGAACCCTGCAAATTCGTCACGTCATTTTGCATTGAAATTTTCCAGAATGCGCTTCAACCGGATACGTGAACCATGGCGTGCGCACTCAAGCGCACAACCATGTTCGTTCAATATGGCATACCGACTTAGAACTTAGGTTCGCATGAAGCCTTCAAGTTCAGATGAGGCCCAACCAATTGCCTTCGCCACTGAATCACCACCTTGTGTGCACTTGGCAATCATTTTTGTCATAGTCGCCTGAGCGTAAATTTGCTGTGCAATGGCGACAGGCGCAGGAGCTGCAGCAATCGATACGATCTCTTCGCCACGTGGTGGGTAGTTGTAGACAACACCTACAGGAGGTCCGATTTCAGCCCAGGTTTTGAAATCACGCAGGTTAGAGTAACCAGGGATGTCATAGCCACCGCTGCCAATCACCATTTTTTCGATGCTGGCTCTGTCAGACAAATGCGCGAGCAAGCTTTTTGCGGCTGAGATATTTTTTGACCATTTCCAGGTGCCCCAAAAATAGGGCAACCCTGGGGAAAAGCGACCTTTTGCCCCTTTGGGCGACGGGAAAGTCCAACATTGTTCTGCAACTTTAGGATTATCTCTTTTGGCGACTGCCCAAGCGCTTGGGGGGTTCATGATTAGGGAGCCTTGTCCCGAAATCAGATACTTATTATTCGAGGCATCGTCCCATGCAAAGACGTCAGCCGGAATGACTTTCACCAAGCGTTGCATATACTCGAGCACCTGTTTGGTGGCATCAGAGTTCACAGTGATATTGCCTTTTGCATCGACTAAGACCGCACCAAAGGCTGCAAAAAGCGCGCCGACCCAATCGACCGAGTCCGTTGTTTGGCCAAGCCCTAAACCAAAAGGATTACCACCTTTGTGGCATTTTTCAGCGGCCGACAGGAAAGCGTCCCAGGTCCATTGATCTTGTAAAGCCTTATCTGGTTTCCCGTTTACCCCTGGATACATTTTGACAACATCTAGACCGGCATATTTCGCTAACAGATCCATGCGGCCGCAAGGCCCCTTGACTTGACTGCCATTCGTGGCTGGTACGCCGATCCAAGAGCCATTGACTTTTCCTAGGTACTGCACGACCTCAGTCGCATTACCGTTCTTTTTTATTGCCGCATTCACAATGTCATCCATGGGCACTAAGTTCTTAGCCTGATTGGGTGCATCCCAACTGGTCAATTGAAGAATGTCGTGTCCGGATTTGGCTTGTGCCTCTGCGACCGCGGTGAGTTGCAGTTTGCTACCCTGCGAGGTGATGTAATCAATTTTGACATTCACCTTTTCTTTTTCTCCCCATTCTTTACAAAGCTTGGTAAGAGAATCGTTAGCACCCGGAACCCAATGATCCCAAAAGCCAATCGACAGGTTGCCAGCAGCGTGTGCTGTTCTGATAAAGGGTGAGGTAATGGATAGTGCTGAGGCAGAAGCTACGCCTGCCAGCAGACGTCGACGAGAAAATTTTACGTTTAAAGCCATGAGTGTGTCTCCTGATAGTTGGAAAACGAACGCGCTTGATGCCGTTACAACACTTCACATAAATCACAGCTCAGTTATTCAAATAGTTTTAAGCTTGATCTACGGTTGACTTGGATCAACGATCCCATCGTACGACCGAAGTTGATAATGTCTGCTAACGTTATCCCTTAGAAGTACAACAAAAGCATTGATTAATTTTGTATCGCGCGGTTCACGCTGCGAGGTTCACGCTGCGAGGCTCACGAAATCTTGAGTACCTCTAGCGGTGACGCTGTGACTCACCAAACGAATTTTTCTGACTACTTCAGATCAAGTTCAGCATAACCACCCGCCGCAACCGCATCACAGCGTGCACGAAACTCTGGGCCCGAGCCAGCGTAACGTGCGAGCACACGCACCGACTTGCCCTCGACGTTCTTATTCACACCGGTCATCCACGAGTCGACGTCGTTGGCTAAAAGACCGACAGAAGCCGCTTCGACGACATCCATCCAGGCCTCAACGCTTTTTGAACTCGCTTCGACGCGCGAGAGCTTTTTTGTTTGCATGTAAGCGAGTAGTTGCGAGACCCACTCGACGTTGTACTCAAGGCTGCGGGGAATATTACCCAAAGCGCCCATTGGCCCCAGTATCATCAGCAAATTCGGAAACCCTGCATTTTGAAAGCCATGAAAGGTTTTGGCGCCTGCAGCCCATTGGTCTTTAAGCGATTGGCCTTTTATGCCGCGAAAGTCGATCTGATCGTAAGCGCCGGTCAGTGCGTCGAAGCCTGTTGCATAGATGATCATGTCAAACTCAAACTCACGCTCTGTCGTTTTGATCCCGGTCGCTGTGATTCGCTCGATTGGGGTCTCGCGTAGATCAACTAGTTCAACATTAGGCTGGTTATACGCCTCAAAATAACCACTCTCAAGAGGCAGACGACGCGTGCCGAACCCATGATTTTTAGGGATGAGTCTTTCGGCAGTGACAGGGTCTTTGACCCGCTGACGAATTTTGTCGGCAATAAACTCTGACATCCAAGCATTGGTTTGCGGACTTGTTAAGAGATCGCAAAAGTTTCCAACCGAAACAGAAAACCCGCGTTCTTTGTAGAGTTTCTCCCAGAGCTCTTTACGCTCTTGCTCTGATACATCGACACCACGACGTGGATCAGGATTATGAAGAAAACCAGAAACATTTTCGCGACAACGTTTAAAGATATCTGCGTATGAAGCCTTGATCGAGCGTTGCTGTTCGTCAGTAATCAGGCCGTTGTGTAAGGGCGCACTCCAGTTAGCGGTGCGCTGAAAAACGGTAAGGTGCCCGACCGTTTTGGCAACCTCTTGAATAGTTTGGATACCGGTTGCGCCGGTTCCTAATACCGCGACGCGTTTGCCCGCAAAGCTGACGGGTTCGTGTGGCCAGTTTGCCGTGTGGCAAGCAATACCGGTATAGTCTTTGACGCCTGCAATATTTGGCAAGGTCGGCACCGACAGTGGCCCAATCGCGGTGATGAGAAACTGCGCAACCATTTTCTCACCGGTATCTAAGGTTAAGTGCCAATCTCGAGTGTCTTCGTTCCATTCGGCGCTGACCAGTTTTCGATTGAAAAGAATTTCTTGGCGCAACTTAAATTTATCAGCAACGAAACCGGCGTAGCGCAGTGTTTCGGGTTGGGGTGCGAAGTGCTCAGTCCACTCCCACTCTTGAAGCAACTCTTTCGAAAAAGAGTAGCCGTAGCTATAGCTTTCAGAATCAAAACGCGCGCCGGGGTAACGATTCCAATACCAAGTGCCGCCCACATCGCTGCCAGCCTCAATCACGCGCACCGACATGCCAAGCTCTCGCACACGAAACAGTTGATACATGCCGCCCAAACCCGCCCCGATGATGATGACGTCGAGTTTTTGAGTGGGTGCGGAGCCACTGCTCGTTGTTTGGTTTTGATTCATTTTGGCTTTTTGTTATTTGAATGGTTAAAGAGAACTTACCACTATTGCGTTGAACTTTAACCTTTCGTACCAAAAAAAGGGACGCAAGCTTACGGCAAGACTAGGCATCGCTATGGCTATGAACAGCGAACCGCCCACGATCAGCTATGTCACACCACAGCAGCCACTTTGCTGACTGTATGAACAGTGGGTGTCGGCGGTTTGGATACTCGCCGCGTTAGCATCCGGAGCTGCGGCGAAAGTCACTTGACTCTGCGCTGTATCGACCGTTACCGCGCCAAAAGTGTGTTTCAAAGCAGGCTGTAATTGTCCACCCACTCCCCAAGACTGGCTCATTGCAATTAGGATTCGCCACCGAGATCTCAAGCCTCACAAATTCATTGCTTTAATAGCAAAAAAGAGATAAATTGCTAATGTGGATAGTCCAAGTTAACCCGCTAGCCGTAACAGAACTCATGAGGATGCCCACCGATATCCAAGCGCGTTTTGTGCACATTTCAGAATTGCTTCAAGAGTTTGGACCACAATCAGTCGGACTACCGCATGTTCGTTTTTTGCAAGACAAGCTATGGGAAATGCGAATGAAAGGCCGAGACGGCATCGCTCGAGCTATTTATGTTGCGCAAACTGGTAAGCAGTTAGTGGTGCTGCATGTGTTCATCAAAAAGACTGAAAAAACACCACGCAGAGCTCTTAAAACAGCAGCAGAGCGACTACGGAGAATAAATAATGGATAGCCTGAAAGAAGTTAAAGCACGCATATTGAAAGATGCCGAGGTCAGTGCCGAGTACGCATTGCAACAACCCGAGTTTGCCATCGCGCGCGAGCTAATCGCTGCGCGTATGCGAGCAGGAATGACACAAGCCGAGTTAGCGCAGCGCATGAGCACGACCCAATCTACGATTGCCAGATTAGAGAGTGGGCGCATGATGCCTTCAATGCGCACATTTGCTCGATATGCTCAAGCGACGAATAGCCATACCGTGGTGCGATTGGTAGCAAACAAAAAAGCCCAACCTTGTGAGTTGAGCTAAGTTATTAATTTTAAATGGGTAAAGCGCTCGGTCTCAATGTCACGCAGGCAGCTGAACAATTGGGCGTTTCTCGTGTTGCATTCTCTCGCATGATCACCGCACGTGCTGCAATCTCACCCGAAATGGCCTTGCGGATCGAAGCATGGCTTGGCAAAGAGCGCGGCCGCGACGCCCGCCTTTGGCTGGCGCAACAATCAGCCTACGACATGTGGCAAGCCGCTCAGCAATTCAAGCTTAAGCCCATGCGCGTCACGCCTGCGCCAGTCATGTCTTGACATCCGCCTTGCCCAGATCCTGACGGACGCCGTGATTCAGGGGCTTCTTAGATTTTTTCTGTGGGACCTGAATTTTCATCAAGTCGATGAAAGTAATTTTGCGTACATGGCCTTCTAAATTGGCGTCGCTGATTTCAACCGTATAGATTCGTTTAATCAGCCCAGATGAGCACGGACTTGTGCAATCAACGCGATCTGCTGTTCGTGCCTGATGAACTGACCGAGTTCAACCCGTAACTGAGATTGGCTGATATTGAAGGTTTTTGAGCCCTTGAGCGGCGGCTCTATTTTTGCCCACTGCGTGTTGAATTCATAAACGGTTTCTTTGTGGCCAATACATTTTTTGACCAATAAGCGTTTATCTTCAATTTCAACCGTTTCGCAATCTAGGGCATGCCTAGAGTAGATTAAAAAACCAATCGTGACGGCACATATTTCTAGGGCCGTAAAAATTGAAATCATCCATATCCCAGCCAAAAAGAAACCTGTGGCCACGATCAATGAGAGGCAGACTAAAACGATATAAAACATGAGCAGCTGCTTTGGTGTCAAAGCACAGTTTTTTCGCATTTGCCAGCGTTTCATGCCCATGTCGATGACCGCAGAATTGCCTGAAGGGGAAAGAGCGTTATTCTAAGATTTTTCTCTAGTTATTGCTAACTCAAGACACTAAACTGCCACGTTGCGCAGATATCAAGTAAGTCTTTCACTAAAAACCTAGCCATGACACAAATAATGTACAAAAACCGCCACTGGTTAGCCAACAAGCTCTTGTCAAAATGTCTTGCCCTTGTTCTCGTTTGTAGCGCGCCTTTGGCCAGGGGGGCCGACCCTGCACCCTCAGCACCGCTGCATTTGACCTTGGCCAGACAACTACTAGAAAATGTTGCGCTAAGTCATAATGAGTATCGGCATACTGAACAAATCAGCCTGCCCAGCGATGGTGCCTCTAAAGGCTTCGCAATGTATGCCGATTGCTCTGGCTTGGCGATCGCACTGCTCGACCGGGCAGCAAGCCCCGCCCGTTCTTTGATGTCAGTTCCAAAACCGCGTCAACGGCCGTTAGCAGAAGATTTTGTTGACTCGATTCAAGGCGCTCAGGGGTTTAACAAGATTACGACTATCGAGAGCATTCAACCTGGCGACCTAATCGCCTGGAAATTTACGTTAGATAGCGATAAGAAAATCGCCAAAGTTACGGGGCACGTGATGCTCATTGACACCATCCCGGTCAACATTGAAAACAGAGCGCCCTTTGTGCCAAACACAATACAATACGAAGTATTTGTCATTGACTCCTCAAAGGCATATCACGATCCGCGCGACACACGGGTACAGGCCGACGGCACAAAAATAAAGGGCTTAGGCCGCGGAAAACTCAGGCTTTATGTATCCGCTGATCACGAAATCGTTGGGTTCGCCAATAACTTTACCAACGCAATGTTTCAACCCCTTAACCCTGCTTGGGCACAATACAGTACCGGCAAAAGTAAAAGCGGCGCGATTGGTCGACCGATGTATCGTTAACGGCCGCTCACCCTGATGATGAATTTTGCCTCGTATTTAAAAAATCACTTCGCTGTAGTGGGTCAATATCGCCCATTGCTGGTGGCGTTTTATTTTCTTTTTATCTTGGCACTGGGGATGACAACCTTCACCCATTATGGGATGTCAGCAGACGAACTGATTAGCCGCACAAATGGCGGGATGAGTTTGAACTATATCGCTGAGAAGTTCAACATCACCTGGCTCAAAAATGATCCGATCTTAGCCACCTTCGATATTCCGCTCAACGAGTATTACGATCGCGAC
>CAMCII010000151.1 GCA_945874505.1 Bordetella parapertussis
CAGGCTATTTCAAAGGCTGGATCGATGATGTGATTCAGTACGTGTACACGACGTTAACCTCGATTCCGGGTGTTCTGTTGATTGGTGCGTGTGTGCTCATGATGCAGGTCTACATCGACGCGCACCCTGGAATGTTTCCAACCTCGGCACAGCGCGCCGACTTGCGTTTGTTTTTATTGTGCATGATCTTGGGCCTGACCGGTTGGGCGGGCTTGTGTCGCTTGCTGCGCGCTGAGGCGCTCAAGCTGCGCGAGCTTGAATATGTGCAGGCTGCGCGCGCGTTCGGGATCTCACATATCCGCATCATGGCACGTCACTTGTTGCCTAACCTAATGCACATCGTACTGATTACGGTCGTGCTTCAATTTTCTGGGTTGGTACTTTACGAAGCGGTCTTGTCGTATTTAGGAATCGGTGTCGATCCCAGTATGAACTCGTTTGGGTCGATGATCGAGAAAGCTCGCCTAGAGATGTCGCGCGATCCGATGATTTGGTGGAACCTGCTCACAGCGTTTCTTTTCATGTTGGCGTTGGTGTTGTCGGCTAATTTGTTTTCTGATGCAGTGCGCGATGCGTTTGATCCTCGAACGAGGGCTTTTAGGCCTAAGCGCTTTAAATTGAGCGTACGGTCGCTTACATCAGGTGCTAGTTCGCGTTCAGGCTTAGGCTCAGGCTCAGGCTCAGGTTCAGGTTCAGGTTCAGGTTCAGGTTCAGGTTCAGGTTCAGGTTCAGTTTCAGGAGTCACGGTGGCGTCAGACGTCTTGGCGATGCATGCACCTCTAGCGTCTGAGGTCTCAGGGGTGACGTCCTCTAGTGATGGCGCAACGCTTGCCGCCTCGTCGCGTGGTGTGCCCTCTGTGCTCAGTGTCACTGCTCTCGACATTGCACTCGACACAGACGATCAAGTCCGCTTGGCTGTAAAGGCCTTAGCGTTGACGATTCATCGTGGAGAAACCTTTGCTCTAGTGGGCGAGTCGGGGTCGGGCAAAAGTATGACTGCGATGGCTCTGATGCGTTTGCTGCCAGAGGCCTTGCGCGTGGTGGGTGGGCGAATCGAGCTTCAAGGTACAGAGTTAACGCAGCTGTCTGAAGCGGCGATGCGTTCGGTGCGCGGCGCTCGCGCCGGCATGATTTTTCAAGAGCCAGGCACAAGTTTGAATCCTGTGATGCGTATCGGCGACCAAATTCTTGAGCCGATCGAGCGGCACACCGCGTTACGCGGGGCAGAAGCCCGCGCACGTGCGGTGCAATGGCTAGGCCGTGTTGGTATCCCCGAGCCTGAAGTTCGAATCGATGATTACCCCTTTCAGTTCTCTGGGGGGCAAAAGCAGCGGATCATGATTGCGATTGCGCTGGCGGCTGAACCTGAATTGTTGATTGCAGATGAGCCCACTACTGCACTGGATGTGACAGTGCAGGCACAAGTCTTGGCCCTGCTGGCGGATATCCAAAAAGAGTTTGGCATGGCGGTGCTGTTAATTACGCATGACTTGGCTGTGGTGCGACAGGTGGCGGACACCGTTTCGCTAATGCGTCATGGTGAGATCGTTGAAACGGCGCCTGCCGAGCAATTTTTTGCCTCGCCTAAACATGCTTACGCGCGTGAGCTGTTTGACGCGATCCCCACGTTCGCCAAGCGTGGACGAGCCCTGTCGGCGCAAGGGCAAGCGCGCGCGGGTCTTGGGGGTTCAGGATCTGATGCCAGCCAAGCAACGGCGGTGCTGCAGGTAGATCAACTGCAGGTGCATTATCCGATTCGTAAGGGGCTGTTGCGCCGAATCGTGGCCTACAACAAGGTGGTGCAAGGGGTAAGCTTTACGCTGCATGCCAACGAAACGCTGGCGTTGGTCGGGGGCTCTGGTTGCGGCAAGACAACCGTTGCCAAAACCTTGCTCAGATTGTTAGATGGTAGTGCTTCGATCAACGGTTCTGCGGTCGTTGAGCGCACCAATATTTTGCAAGCCTCTGGCGCTGAACTCAAAGCCCTGCGCAGTCAGATTCAAATTGTGTTTCAAGATCCCTTTGCCTCTCTTGATCCGCGTATGCGAGTGGGTGCAATCCTGCAAGAAGGGATCGCCGCGCTTCGCCCTGAGTGGTCAGCAGCTGAGCAGGCGCGTCGCATTGCCTACCTGCTAGAGCGTGTCGGTTTGCCAGAGAACGCTGCGTTACGTTATCCGCACGAGTTTTCAGGTGGGCAACGCCAGCGTATTGCGATTGCACGTGCGCTTGCGGTTGAACCTAAGATTCTGATCCTTGATGAGCCCACCTCGGCACTAGATGTGTCGGTACAGGCTCAAATTCTAGATCTTTTGCAGGATCTGCAGCGCGAAACCGGCATGGCCTATTTGTTTATCACCCATAATTTTGGTGTGGTCGAATACTTTGCCGATCGCGTGGCAGTGATGGACGCAGGGAATATCGTTGAATTGGGTACGGCCGCGCAAGTGTTGCAAGCACCTTCTCATGTCGTGACCAAAGAACTGTTAGCCGCTGTGCCAAGACTTGATTTTGTGGTCATAGGACGTTGACATCTTACTCGCCTAGACATCCGCCCCGCCTTTGCCCAGACAGACTGCGGTTACACAGAGAGAGATGGGGGTGTCAGTGGGTCAAGCCCAGGTTAGGGTCGATCGCTTTAGTAGATCTCTGTTGCTGACTGTATGATTGTGCCCTCCGGTATACTTCAAAGCTTGAAACGCGGGCATTTAGCCCCATTTAAGGCACATGGGACTCAAAGTTTTCGATCTTGAATGCGGTAATCGCCATCTGTTTGAGGGCTGGTTCAGCTCGCACGACGATTATGATTCGCAGCAGGCTCGCGGTCTGATTAGCTGTCCGCTCTGTCAGAACGACAAGATTGAAAAGCGCTTGTCGGCACCTAGGATCAATGTCGGGCATTTTGAGCAACCTCGTCTTGAATCAAACGCCTCGGCAGACGCCACCGCCGCTGCGCAAGAAACCTCGCGCAACTTGATCGCCGCCAATCCTGAGGCTGCTCAGCTCATGCAGATGCAGGCTGCTATGCTGCAGCAGATGCGCGAATTTGTCAGCAAAACAGAAAACGTTGGCGATCGCTTCGCCGATGAAGCGCGCCGTATCCACGAAGGTGAATCGGATGAGCGCCCCATTCGTGGCACCGCCACGCGTGAAGAGCGTGACGCCTTGGCAGAAGACGGTATAGCTGTTGTAGCCCTGCCAGATTTTCTGGACACTGATCGCTTGCAGTGAGTCACTGCTGATGAATTGCCGCCCTGATTGCGGTGCCTGCTGTATCGCGCCCTCTATCACAAGCCCCATCCCGGGCATGCCGCAAGGCAAGCCCGCAGGCGTACGTTGCGTGCAGCTGTTGCCGGATAACCGCTGTGCCATCTTCGGCCAACCCGAGCGCCCAGCGTTTTGCGGCGGTTTGCAGCCATCGCTCGAGATGTGTGGCGCGGATCGAGAATACGCCTTACGCTGGCTTGCCGACCTTGAGAACCAGACACGCTGACTCATACGGTCACGTGTGGTGAAGTCGCTCGGCGTTTATCGGATTTGCCATTCGACTGGGTAAGCGCTAGCTAGTATGATGAACAAAATTGTCATGGCGGTGCTAAGTCTTTTAGTCAGGCTGATTCTTGTTAATTTCCCACTGACCGGATAGAGTTTTTGCGTATTCCTTCAAATAGTTAAGTCGAGGTGTTTTTCATGATTGATTACAGCAAACTAAAGAAGTCGCTGTCTCATCTCGAGTTGCAATACGCTAACTATCTAGACAGCCATAATCAGGCTAATTTGAGCGTGTTGAACAAAGAGGCAATTGTTGAGTCTTGCATTCAACGGTTTGAGATTTGCTATGACTGCACCTGGAAGATTTTAAAACGCTACTTGATTGAGGTGTTGGGCGCGCCAGAGGTTCCGAATAGCCCTAAGCCGGTATTTCGGCTAGCCAATGAGAACAAGTTGCTGGCTGAGTCGATAGAAGCTTGGCTGGTGTATGCCGACACGCGAACCAATACCGCTCATGATTACGATGGTGACAAGGCGCAGCAGTGTATCGCTCGGTTACAGGGTTTTTTGAAAGATACACGTGCGCTTTATACGGTAATGACCGGAGAAATTTGGTCGTGACTTCGGTGATACACATTTCGAGTGCTCAGCGCAAAATCCTTTCGACGCTATTCGAGCAGTACTTGCCCGGTGTTTTAGTATGGGTGTTTGGTTCACGCGTTAAAGGTAGCTTCAGACCTGATTCAGACCTCGATTTGGTGGTTTTTTCAAAGGTGACACAAAGCGCTTTAGTGTCTTCACTTAGAGAAGCACTGGACGAAAGTTCGTTACCTTTCAGCGTAGATGTATTAGTTTGGGATGAAATCAAACAGGACTTTCGAGACCATATTCTTGAAAAGTATGCGGTGTTTGAGCCCGTGCCGAGCGCGCAATAAAAAAGGCCCAACAGCGTTGGGCCTTTTGACTGACGGTACAAACAACTTACATCACGCGGCTACGGTATTCGCCAGTGCGTGTGTCGATTTCGATCTTGTCGCCAATGGCGCAAAACAACGGTACGGGTAATTCATGCCCGGTGTTGATTTTGGCGGGCTTCATCACTTTGCCTGACGTATCGCCACGCACTGCCGGTTCGGTATAGGTGATTTCGCGAACGACCATGGTGGGCAGTTCGATTGAAATTGCACGGCCGTCATAAAACACAGCTTCAACAGGCATGCCTTCTTCAAGATAAAAGAGGGCGTCGCCCATGCTGTCTGCTTCGATTTCGTATTGATTGAAATCAGCATCCATGAACACATACATTGGGTCAGCAAAGTACGAGTAGGTGCACTCTTTGCGGTCAAGGGTGATGACGTCGTATTTTTCGTCGGCCTTTGAAACGGTTTCGCTACCGGTGCCTGTGAGCAAGTTTTTGAACTTAAGCTTCACGACTGAGGCATTGCGACCTGACTTGCTGTATTCAGCGCGCTGCACGACCACAGCATCTTTGCCGACCATGACTACGTTGCCGACGCGCAACTCTTGTGCGGTTTTCATGACTTAAAGCTCCGGTAATTCGGTAAATGTTAAAAAAGCCCTCTATTCTAGCCTGCCTCAGCATTTATTGCTCTGTTTTCAGAGATTTCGTTTTGTTTGCAGCGAGTTACGCGTGTTTTTCAAGTTTTGCTGAGGGGCTGTCGAGCAATGAGTCAGCCAAGCATTTGTCCTCAAGTTGTGCCGCTTGTCGCCTGAAGGTTAGGCGTTGCCCCTTGGTGGCATAAGCAGCAGAGCTAGCTTCTTGTTACAGTCAACGGCAAGATTGCTGTCAATATCCTCAAGGCGACCCATGAGTTTTTTTCAAACGTTTAAACAACGCGACATACTGTTGGTGACGCTAACGGCTGCGGGCATCATCATGATCATTAACGGCACGCGTCAAACCATGGGGTTGTTCATCAGCCCTTTGAATACGTCTACCGGCCTAGGAATTGTCAGTATCAGCCTAGCCATGGCCGTAGGCCAATTTGTGTGGGGGGCGGCGCAACCTCTTGCCGGCATGATTGCCGACCGTCATGGCGCGCGTCCGGTGCTGTTGGGCGGCTTGTGTTTGACGATTGTGGGTACCGCCCTGATTCCGTTGATGGACTCTACCTGGGGACTGATTTTTACGATTGGGTTGCTTTCGGCAGTGGGTAACGGCGCTTGTAGCTTTTCGATTTTGATCGGCACCGTGTCTCAGAGGATCCCGGCCGAGGCGCGTGGCAACGCAGCCGGTTTAATTAATGCCGGAAGCTCAATGGGGCAGTTCGTGTTTGCCCCGATCACCACGCGCCTGATTCAATCGTTGGGGTGGATGAATGCGATGTGGTCGCTTGTGTTGTTAGCGTTACTGTCGTTGCCGCTCATTAATAAGCTCACCAAAAATGTGCCGGCACCTGCTGCACCGCAAGGCACCGACGCCGGGATGGGGGCTGCAGTGAAAGAGGCTTTCAAATCCCCAAGCTATCTATTGCTGCATTTAGGTTTCTTTACCTGTGGTTTTCATATCGCGATGCTGGTTACGCACTTGCCAGGTGAGGTCGATCTTTGCGGCTTGCCTGCGTCTGTCGCGGGGTGGTCGCTAGGGATTATTGGCGTAGCCAATATTGCAGGCAGCATCTTAGTGGGTGCACAAATCAACCGCTTCAAAAGTAAAAACATTTTGGCTGTGATGTATGGCTCGCGCGCGGTGTTAATTGCTTTGTACTTGATAGCGCCTAAAACCGAACTCACTTTTTATATTTTTGCGATTGGCTTAGGGGCAACCTGGTTGGCCACTGTGCCCCCAACGGCCTCGATCGTTGGCAAGTTGTTTGGTGTGCGCTATCTGTCAACATTGTTTGGCCTAACCCTCTTGTCGCATCAGATCGGGGCCTTTTTAGGTGCTTATGTGGGCGGTTTAGTTTTATTTTCTTTTGGTGATTATCAGTGGATGTGGTACGCCGACATCGCACTGTCTGCGATGGCGGCTTTGATTAACTTACCGATCAAAGAGCCAGCACCAGTGATGGCAACGGCTGTGGCCTAAGGCGTTATCTTTGATGCACAAAAGTCATGCAGGGCTTGGGCGAAACTAGTCTGTTGCGAGAGCGATGACCACCGCTGCGGCCTAGGTCGTTATCTTTGAAGCGCAAAAGTCATGCAGCGCTTGGGCGAAGTCGACCTCTTGTGCAAGCGTGTGACTCAGGGCCAACGCGTGGTTTGACCACTGCGCGTAGGCTTCGGCGTTGATCGCTTGTGTAAAGCCGTTAGATAAGTCGGCTGAGACCGTGTCTGCATTCCAGTGGCGCATCAGGTCTTGAATATCAGTGGGTAGACTAGATATCTTTAACCAAGCCTCAAGCTTGATCAGATGTGTGCCTTCTGTTTGTGGATAAATCTGCCAAATAAGCGGTTTGCCCGCCCAGACCGCGCGAACAATTGAATCTTCACCGCGCACAAAATTTAGATCGGCCATACATAACAGCTGATCGTATTCTGGCTGTGACACAAAAGGGATGCGTTCGAGATAGACCTGTTTGAAGGGACCCAGGCGCCCTGTGGCAAGTTCTGGGGCGACTCCCTCAGGGATCAACACAACCGAGGCGCGCGGCTCTGTACAGAGCGCCTCGAGCAGTTGCGCGATAGGCGCGTGTGGATAGCAAAACAAGGTCAACAGGCGCGCGGGCTGCAAGTCAGTGCGCGGTAGCGGCGAAGAGTCGCACGCTTCGCTTTGCCGCGTTAGGGTCGTTGAGTGAGAGGCAGCGGCACGAGGCTGATCTACGTCGGGCTGCCAGGCGGTAAGTGCTTGTGCAGAGACGCCTAGGCGTTCGAGCATCTGACGCTGACCACCGGGGTCTTTTTGCCAGATGTCGCGACGTGTGAGCAGTTCATGTTCGCGTAGCAGGCCACCGGTTCGAGAGTTAAAGCCCGGAAAAAAGAAATACGAAGACAAACCGTCACCGCGCAGCGAGGGCAGGCCGTGGCACCCTTCAACCCAAGTCTCTGCACTCAGATACTCAAGATTTAGCCAAAGCGCGGGTCTTTGGTGTAACTGTGTAATGTAGGTTGCAGGCAAGTCGCATGAAAAACTGCACAGCACAATCGGGTAGGGGATGAGATCGGGGGCAGGGTCGCCCCAATGAATGATCTCGATATGCTCGATCACTTGCTGCAAGGCATGCAAGTCAACGCGAGCTTCAAGCCGTTGAAAACTTTTTAAATCATCCACCCATAAACGAATTGACCAATTGTGCTCGCGTTGCAGCTGACGTACTAAGCGCCAAGTCACGCCGATGTCGCCAAAGTTGTCGACAACTCGGCAAAAGACGTCGGCTTGCATGATCAGTGAAAGTGCGCGGGCGCCGTTTCGGCGTCTTCGGGTAGTTCGGCGTGCACCATTTCGCCTGACGGATTAGGAAAATACGGCGCACCACAATCGTCGCAAAACTCAGGGCTCAACATACTAGGCAGGCGCCTGATGTCGGTAATGCCACACTCTTTGAGTAAATTCGTGATTTCGTCGATCGTTTCGAGGGGTGCAGGTTGCCCTTCAAGCAGGGGTTCGTCTTCGTCGAGACCGTAAAGCGGCCATAGGCAACCATAGATGACTTCAGTTTGATTCTTTTGTGTAAAGCCAATTCGGTATTCTTCGACGGTGCGTTCACCACAACCCGCTATCACAGCGCGCAGTTGACTCGCTTCGAGCTGCAACGCACCTTCAAGCCAAACCACCGCCGACTTAAC
>CAMCII010000152.1 GCA_945874505.1 Bordetella parapertussis
CGAGGCACCATACTGAGCGTAGCCAGCCCTTTGAATGCCGGATCACCCTCAGCTGCAAACTTTGTACGTAGTGCTAAAAATGCCTCGCCGCCACTAGTTTCAAACCAAAACCAGTCTTGTAAAGACTTTGCGCTATGTTGGCCGGGCTGAGCAAGCTTGGCCTCAAAATAAAATGACTTTAGCTCGTCGGTTGCAAACTTTACGTTCACAGCCGCAGCCTGCTCAGGATCAGACAGAATCTGCTCGGGCTCTGAACCTAGCCACGAGGTCACAAAATCTGCGAGTCGTTCAGGCGATGCGCCAGTGACGCCCAACGTGGTTCGACCTCGCGCCTGAAGGCTCACCTCGTGCCATGCTTGCAGTTGCGCAACTTCGCTGATCACCCTTTCGCGCAACGTACCGACTTTGCTTTGCGTTGGAAAGCTAACCGGGCAAACCAACTGTTGATCGTCATAGCCTAGTTGGTCAGGCGGTGCATCGTCTTGAAAATCTTGAATGATCGGTTCGCGATCATATTCAAGAAGGGTAATCGCCTCTTTCAACACTCGCTTCTGAAACCCAGTGTCAGTTGGCGCGCCAAACGGACGCCCCAATATAAACGGCACCCAAAGCGCTCTTGGGGGATTAAAAGCGACAGTGTGCTCTTTGATTAAACTGATCTGCACAGTTGGGATACCAAACTCTTCAAGATAACGGCCGACGGCGCTCACGGCGCACGTACAAAGCGGTCAAACTGGAGACAAAACAACTGCGTCTACGTTATCCAACTTAAGTAACTCGGCTAACTCTTTTGCTTTCGCTTCGTACTTTGTTGTTGGCCAAATCGCACCCATAAAAGAGTAATGAAACTTTGCGACAGATCCCACAAATTTTTCTGCGACGAGCTCTTTGAGTCTTTGTAACGGAAACACAACATTGCAATCCGCTTGAAACCCAGAGCGATCAAAATTAACCGATACATGACTCATCACGAGGTCGGCAGCGTCAGTACCCTCAGAGATCACTCGGTAATCGGTTCCGTTACCTGTCGAATTAAAAGGCGCGTCGGTTCTGGTGTGCAGGCCCGCGGTCGTGATTAACGCCACTCGACGTTGGCTAAGCGGTGGCCCAGAGACCAACCGCGGCGGTGACATATGAGGTATTTGCTTGACCCGATCGAGGTGATGTTCACGCTCAATCTCAGGTAAGTCTGCTAGACGAACCATTCCACTCTCCAGTTATCCAAATAACCGCCTGATATTAGCTGAAACAGTCGTAAACAAATCCTCTGAGGGAGAAAATTTGATGATATCGATTGCGAATCATGCGACACTCATTGAGAATAATGACGGGTTTTCCCTTGGTTTACGAACCACCCATTCATTATGTTTTGTCGTATAAATGAATCATTCTTTCGATCGTGGGCTGAGCGCTGCCATTTGGGGGCGTCAAATGAATAGAGAATAAGGCAAACACAAACCAAGCAACACCCTACTTAGGATAACGATAATGATCATTCCAGAAAAATTTGATCATAAAACTGGGGTTGTACTCGTGAGTCGCTCATTACGAGAAGCTAAGCACGAAGCCTCACAGTTAGAAATAATTTGTCATGATATTGGCGTCAGTCAGTACACAGATATTTCAATCGATAAATACGCAGATCAATTTCTCGTCAATTTAACTGTGAATGAGTTAATTTGGGAGACAAATCCTGAGTGCGACACCATACAAATGGGTCAAGATTTGTCGCTCGACTCCGAACATTCAAGTCGTGACTGTTTGATTGAAGCCTTGCTCAGTATGGCGATTAGTCCGATTGCTTATACATTTCCTAACCATCAAGAGCTACTGTCTAACCTAAGAATGCGTCAAGATATTGTTACGACAGCAAAGCGTACAGAACTTGTCTTTACCGTGAATGCAATTGATCGACCAGAAAAATTCTGGCTTCACGACAAAAATATGGGGCCTGTATTACGCAAAGACTCATCTCTGATTGACGCCTTAGAGCACGCGCTTTGCCCTGACCTGTCTGGCCGCCGCTATGGGTTTAGTTGTCAACGCGCGTCTGAATACCTGATGCTCACTGGGCTCACCAAAGAGCTACAAAGATCGAATGAAGAGCTGTTATCGCGAGTCGAACAACAGTGGCGTGAAGACCCACTGAAAAGAGACAATTTTCTACATTCCTTTTTGTTCGAACGCGGGTCAGTTCAGCGACCATTTCCCGAAAGATTTTATGTTCCAGGCAGTCGAATCTGGTTTAAAAATCCAGATGACTATTCTTCTGACGTAGAAGGATTTGAAGGCTCTTGGGTCGTCTACTTGGGATCGGGGAAGTTTGTCAATTTATGGGATAGAGCCAAACCCTATACCTTAGAAGCAAAATGTATAGAGATTTATCACTGGCGCGATGGCGCCATACGGCAGGACTCTGGCGAATTGGTGATGAATGAAGAGATCGTTCAAGAGCACGTGCTTAAAACACTTGCAGCGCCAGAAGAATATGACCGAATATTAAAAAAAATCATGCGCTATCGGGATCCTACGGGCGTGTATGCCGACGGTGGATGCATTGATAGCACGCGAGACAGTTTACGATGGGTGCATCCTCAAACCACAAACATACAGATTTGTACTGCCTACAATTAATGAGTGATCTGCAACAGCGTGACTACCACTGCTGTCGTTTGCCACCTACCCAGGTCTCTAAGACCTTGATCTCAGAGATTTGAGCGGGCGTTGTTGTACGTGGATTCTTTTCTAAGACAACAAAATCTGCCAACTTGCCCACCTCAAGACTTCCAACTTCGTGATCTGACATCATCTGATAGGCAGCGTCAATCGTGACAGCTCGGATTGCGTCGTCTACGGATATTCGTTCGTCGGGCCCTAGTACTCGCTCAAAAGGACTTTGCCAAACACGCGTCACACCTTGAGTGATATATTTCAACGGACCATAGGGTGAAACAGGCGAGTCACTATGATAAGCAAAACGAACACCCTCTTTTTTCATCGAGGCGGAAGGATCAATACGATTGGCGCGCGCAGCGCCTACGATTTGATTATGAAAAGGCTCGCCCCAATAATGAACATGACCAATGGTAAAACCCGGAACAACGCCTAATTTTTTAGTCAGCACGAGTTGTTCTGGCTTCGTGATCGTAAAGTGTTCAATACGCAGTCTGCGCGCTTGAGGATTATCGACTTTGTCGAGTAATTTGCTGTAATTCTCGAGCGCTTGATCGATGGCGCTATCACCATTGGCATGGATCGCAATCTGCCAGCCTTGATCAAAATAAGGCTTCACTGTGTTGTAGAGAGTCTCTGTCTGATAGTTCAGACTACCTTTGATTTTTGTACCTGCGGGATACGAGTAGGGTTCATTCAACGCCGCAGTTAACCCCTGCGTAGAGCCATCCGCAATAAATTTGACACCAATAAATCGCAAATGCGCGTCACCATCGTTCGGCTTGACCGCGTTAAAGCCCTTGGGGACGGCGCTGCCATACAGATACGCACGGACTCTTACTGGTAAACCGCCATCGTTCATGAGATATTTGAACAAGCCCAATTCATTTTCAAGACCGAGGTTGGCACCCAGCGTGATTTCAGCTGAGGTCGTGATGCCTTTCATCGCTAGCTTCTTGGTGGTCTTACGGATCGCATCCAAGAGTTCAGCTTGCGTCGGAACGGGCATCTTGGCTTGAAAAGGCAGATAGCTCGGCGGTTCGATCAACTTGCCGGTGAGCTTTTCGTTGGCGTCTTTAACATAGATGCCACCCCCAGGAGGATTAGGCGTCTGATTCGTGACGCCAGCGACTTCAAAGGCTTTGCTATTCACATAGCCGATATGACCGGATTGATTAATGATAAAGATCGGTACATCTTTAGAGATCTGATCCAACACTTCAACAGTGAGCTCAGCCATAAAAGGCGAAGTACGCGAAGGGTCTACACCAAAACCTGCTAACCAGCCCCCAGGTGGAACTTGTTTGAGCGCAGCGCGTAACTTTGCGCTTAGAGACTCGATCGTATCGTAGGGCAAAGTGAAGTTTGACAAATCTAACCACAAACCCTCAACCATCGAGGTCAACACAATGTGAACGTGAGGCTCGACAAAGCCGGGCATCAGAGTGCGGCCGTTCAAGTTAATCACCTGGGTCTTTGGATCTGACCATTTGCTTTTGATCTCGGCCTGAGCACCAACAGCAACGATTTTTCCGTCTTTCACCGCGATGGCTTCGACCACTTCGTTCTTGGCGTTCACCGTGACGATCGGCCCGCCTAAAAAAATGGTATCGGCTGCAGCCTGAATCACACCGCTTTGCGCAAAAAGTAATGCTGCACAAATCGTCTTTATCGCACCTAAGAAGAGTGTACGCATCATGCAGGCCTCAAGATTGAGTAGAAACAGTTGATTGATAGATCTGTTGCAGGATATTTTCGGGTAAAGGCTGACTTTCTTCTGCTGCGATTATGATCTCGATATACGAGGCACCATCGTGTTGTTGGGCGTGTTCAAGCGCTGCGTCGAGCTCTGCGACGGTTTGTACGCGAGCGCTAAACCATGACGCACAGCCCATCGCCGCGGGTAATTGCGCGTAATTCCATTTAGCAAGATCGTCATACGACAGGCCCTTCTCGCTCAGCACAATCTCTACCCCATAGGCACCATTGTTCAGCACAAAGATAATCGGCTTAATCCCGTAACGACCCATCACGCCAATTTCATTTGCAGTCAACTGGTGAGAACCATCACCCGTAATCAGTATCGTACGACCGTTTTTATTGGCCATGCAGATGCCCATTGCGGCGGGCGTCGCCCAGCCAATTGAACCCCATAGCGTCTGCGTCTGAAAGCCGACACCCTCAGGTAAGAGCATTGGGGTGGAGTGGATCGTGCACGACCCCGTTTCAACCACGTATACATCACCCGGTTTGAGCATCTTTTGAATACGCGGGTACACGTTTGCCGAAGCGGTGGGTTCTGAAGGTTCATCCACTAGCGGCAGGTACGCTTGCGCAGCCGAAAATTCAAACTTAGGCACGGCGCTTAAGCGCGCAGTCAGCCCTTCTAGTAGGTCTTGTAGAGACACACCGGTAAAAATGGTATTGCCTTGTCTAACGAAGTTGTCACCAAGTGTCAGTAGCTTTTGTGGGGCAGCCTGACTTGTCCAGAAAGTCGTATTGAAGTCTTCAAATACAACGCCACCAATATCAAGCAACAAGTCAGCAGCTTCAACTGCGACATTGAGCCCCTTAGGGCTAGACCATGCGCCACTATAAATACCAAGATATTGTGGATGGGACTCAGACACGATTCCTTTATCCATCGGCGTGGTGGCGAAGGCGAGCTGCGACTGCTTAAGAAAAACGAGCAACTGTTCGCGCAGACCGTAATTTGCGACAAGATAAGTCGGTAACGCTACAACACTCTTTGCTGCCTTGATTTTGTTGGTTACAAAATCAAGAGCTGCACTTAAACTTGCGGGATCACTTTTGACTCTTTTGATGTCGGTTAACGCTGGCCCTTTTACAGGCGAACCGATAATCGGCATCTTGGCCAGATCCATCGGAACAGTGATGTAAGCGGGTGCACTCAGCCGCAATGCCTCGCTGATGACTCTCTCCATCTCACTCACCACGTTATCTGGCGTCAGATTTGTGGTGACGCAACAAGCAGCAGCCGAAAGGTGCTGAAAGTTATTGAACACCCCATCGCCAAGAGTGTGGTGAGTGATCAGCCCTTGTTTTTGAATTTTGGTACTTGGCGCGCCGACAATGTGAAAAACCGGCAAACGCTGCGCGCGGGCACCCATCACACCATTGAGTGCACTCAGCTCGCCCACACCATAGGTTGTAGACAAAATCGAAACACCATTTATTCGGGCGTAGCCGTCCGCAGCATAGGCCGCATTCAACTCATTGGCACACACAATCCATTCGACCCGTTCGCTCGCCTCGATCGCATCATCAAAGGGAAAAGCATAATCTCCAGGCACACCAAACACGCGGTCAATGCCAAGGTCTGCCAGTCGGCTGATCACGTACTCTGCAACGGTAGGAGGTGTGTTCGTCATCATTTTGCCTAAAAGGTTTGCTTAGTAAGTGGTGCCTATCAAGTGGTATAGATTTTAGCAGTGAATACCGCGGCTAACCCCATTTACGACGCCCATTAGTTTGCAGGGGTAAGGCTTCGAGCGTTCAACGCAAACGTTCAGCGCGGCCCGAGGTCTGTCGGTATACTGCTTTGTCATCAAGCAGCCCAGTCGTGCCCCACAATCAACAATCATCGCTATGCAAACAGACTTGTTTGAACCCACACCAAGCGGGCACGACTCACCACAAGTTGATGTCAATCTTCTGCCCAAAGATGGCAGTGTGACGTATATTTCTAAGGTTTTTGATTCAAACAGCTGCTCGACTTTATTTGCCTCGTTACGCGACGCGCTCGATTGGCAACAAGACCAGTTAGTCATGTTTGGAAAATTGATCACTACCAAGAGAGAAGTCGCCTGGGTGGGGGATGCAGGCTGTTCTTATACCTATTCTGGCGTCAAAAAGTTTCCGCAAGCTTGGACGCCAGAGCTGTTACGCATCAAACATACCGCTGAGGCGCTGGCTCATTGCAAGTTCAACTCTTGTCTGCTCAATCGATATCACGACGGCGCTCAGGGCATGGGTTGGCACAGTGATGATGAGGTTGAACTCGAGGCAAACGCTCCGATCGCCTCAGTCAGTTTTGGGGGTGAGCGTAAATTTTCGTTTAAACATAAGTTTGAAAAACTCGGCGCCTCTGTTGTTTTAGAAAATGGAAGTGTGCTGTTAATGCATGCACCGACACAAGATTTTTGGCAGCACAGTCTGACAAAAACTAAACGTAGTGTTCCACCGAGAATCAACCTAACCTTCAGAGCCATCAGGCAAGAGCAGCAATGAAATGACAAACAAGACGATCGCGATTGTTGGTGCCGGCCTCGCAGGCCTTAGCTGTGCCGTTCGGCTCACCGAGCTTGGCCATCACGTCGAGCTTTTTGAAAAAAGTCGCGGGCCCGCTGGCCGTATGAGCACTAAGCGCGGCGAAGGTTGGGCTGCTGATCATGGCGCCCAGTACTTCACCGCGCGAGACCCGCTGTTTATTGAACAAGTCAAAAAATGGTTAGCCGACCAAGTCGTGGCACTTTGGACGCCCGAAATCAAAGTCTATGAGGCAAATCACTGGTCGACTTTTCAGTCACAAGATCTGCGCTATGTCGGCACACCTGCAATGAATACCCCCGCCAAGCAGTTGGCAAGTGGGTTACTGCTTCACACCAGTCAAACGATCGATGCGTTGTCCCACAAAGATAGTCAATGGTTTTTACAAAGCGCAGAAGCAGGCGCGATCGCTCAAGGGTTTGACGCGTTGATCCTGGCAATACCCGGGCCTCAGGCCCTTGCTCTGGCACAGCACCTTGATCCCGACATCAAAATGATTGCAGGGCAATCCAACATGAAGGGTTGCTGGACGCTCATGGCGCGCTTTCAACACAAACCAGAGGTGCCCTTTGAGGCCGCTTTTGTGAATCAAGAGCTCATTAGCTGGGTTGCAAGAAATTCGTCCAAACCCCAACGCACAGGGCAAGAGTCGTGGACAATCCAAGCGAACCCTCTCTGGAGCCAAGAGTTTATCGAGCTAAGCAAAGAAGACGTGGCAGATCAGCTGTTGGCGTGCGCCAAAAAATTAGGCTTAGATTGCACAGGTGCTGAGATTTCTATGCATCGTTGGCGCTACGCCAGCGGCTCGACAACTTCGACGCTGGGCTTTTATTCGAATCCCACGCTGCACCTTGGCCTGTGTGGCGACTGGTTAAATGGCGGTCGCGTCGAGGGCGCATGGTTAAGCGGCTACCACCTCGCCAATCAATTTGCTGGGTGAGAACTTACCGCATACAAGGGTACTGTAGTCGCCGTTCAGCCCTTAATTGAGTTGCGTGAGATAAGACGGTTCACGCAACTCAACGCTCACCGGACAATCGGCGCAATGCTGCTGAACTGATCCGTCCATAATCTCAACCCCGGTTGGTCGTAGGGCTCGTGTCTGAGCAAACGACCCTGCTCGTCTCGCACTTCGCGATCGACCGAGGGATACGCCTTCAGATAGGCCTGGTCCTGTGTCAT
>CAMCII010000153.1 GCA_945874505.1 Bordetella parapertussis
AAATCACCCTACAAGCCGAGTGCATCAAGCCCGGTTATCCCAGACTGAGCTTCGGCCAAGCCACCGGCAAAATCCTACCAGCGGTTTAAACGCCAACCAAAGTCACCCACCAAGGCAATCTGAACTTTCAAGCCTTTTGCAGGATCCGATGCCGCGTATTTTTTGCTCAGCCAAAAAATCACCGGATCGGACTCCGGCAAAAGGCGGGCGAATGAAGAGTACTAAGCCTGCAACACCTTCCCAGGATTCATAATCCCCTGCGGATCCAGCGCCTGCTTAATCTGCTTCATCAACGTTAACTCGAGCGGGCTCTTGTAGCGCGTCAACTCGTCACGCTTTAACTGCCCCACCCCATGCTCAGCACTAATCGACCCCCCATGCGCATGCACACTGTCGTGCACCAACTGATAAACATCGTACTGCTGCGCCAATAATTGCTCTTCAGTTTGGTCAGGTGCACGCGCCACGTTGTAGTGCAGATTACCGTCACCCAAATGACCAAACACAATGTGCTGAATCCCCGGAAACTTCACCTGCAAGGCCGCATTAGTCGTCTTCACAAACGTACTAATCAACGAGATCGGGATCGATACATCGTGCTTAACGCTTTTGCCTAAACCCGCCTCAGCCAACGGAATGCTTTCACGCAAATGCCACATCGCCCGGCTTTGAGCGATCGATTCGGCAATCGCCGCATCCGTCACCAAACCATCCTCAATGGCCGCACCCAACACAGCCTCGAAACGACCTTGCGCGTGCTCAGCGCTCTCGCTATCCGATAATTCAAGCAACGCGAACCAAGGGGACTGGGCTGAAGGCCCCTCAAACGGCAGACGCTGCTGTGGAAACAGTTTGACCACCGCTTGAAGCACAGTACCCATCATGACCTCAAACCCCGTGAGCGAGGCTCCAAAGCCAGCGCGTGCACGTGACAACACTGCAGTCGCATCTTCAAGCGAGTTCAATGCCAGCATGGCCGTACATTGCGCCACTGGTAAGGGATACAGTTTGAGCGTCGCTGCGGTAATGATGCCCAGCGTGCCCTCGCTACCAATAAACAAATCTCGCAGGTCGTAGCCCGTGTTGTCTTTACGCAGACCACGCAAGCCATGCCAAATCTCGCCTTCAGCCGTGACAACCTCAAGGCCCAGTGCCAGCTCGCGCGTGTTGCCGTAACGCAAAACTTGCGTGCCACCCGCGTTAGTCGACAAATTGCCACCGATCGTGCAACTACCCTCAGCAGCCAAGCTAAGCGGAAACAGCCGCCCCGCCTCGCGCGCCGCCGTTTGCACTGCCTGCAAAATACAGCCTGCCTCGACCGTCATGGTGTCATTATCGGTATCGACCGAGCGCACACGGTTCAAGCGCGCCAAAGACAGCACCAACGCGCGGCCGGTTTCGTCGGGGGTCGCGCCCCCACACATGCTCGTGTTACCCCCCGAAGGCACAATTGGCACCTGGTGCTTGGCACACAGGCGCACCACCGCAGCGACCTCTTCGGTTGACCCGGGCCGCACCACAGCTAGTGCCTGGCCCTTGTAACGCCCGCGCCAATCAACCAAAAAGGGGGCCGCGGCCTCACCGGTCAGGACCTGAGCAGCGCCTAATAATTTTTCGAGTTCTGGCAAGAGGTTCATTCGATTCTCTGGGTTTGTTGAGTGACGGGCTGCTGCATCGATCCGTCTAAAACTGACGTTTTGTGCAACGCGACACCGTTTTGGGCAAATTAAAAAAAAGCTGTCTGGAACGCTGCAAATTGTAAGGGAGTTAGCCGGCATTGGTGTCATGGATCGGTGATAATGAGATACGTAGTTTGATTTAGTCAACGTTTGCCTCGTAAAATTTTCTTGTTTGCCTTTTAAAAGTTTCGGAGTTCACCGTCTTGCCAGCCACCTACGCGTTTCCGCACTCGTCTTTCAAAGCCTACGACATTCGGGGCATCGTGCCCTCAGCGTTAAACCCAGAATTTGCAAAAGATCTTGGCCGTGGTTTAGCGGCCCGTGCCAAGGCAGCAGGCGTGACCACCATGGTGGTGGGTCGCGATGGCCGCATCAGCAGCCCCTCACTTGCGGCGGCGTTACAACAAGGCATGCGCGACGGCGGCATCAACACCATTGACGTGGGCGAAGTACCTACCCCTCTGGTCTATTTCGCCGCTTACACCTTAAAAACAGGTTCGGGCGTTGCGGTGACGGGCAGCCATAACCCCCCCGATTACAACGGTTTTAAGATGATGATGGGCGGCGGCACCCTACACGGTGAGGCCATTCTGGCGCTGCGTGATGAAGTCGCTGCAGGACCTGCGCACGCAAGCGCGTCTGGCACTGCCACTAGCGTAGATATTTTGACGCCTTATCTGGCGCGGGTACTCAGTGACGTGAAGCTGAGTCGCCCCATGAAAATCGCTATCGATTGCGGCAACGGCGTAGCTGGCGCAGTTGCACCACAACTGTTTCGCGCCCTAGGCTGCGAAGTCACCGAATTATTTTGCGAAGTAGACGGCACATTCCCGAACCATCATCCTGACCCCGCTGATCCGCATAACCTTGAAGACCTGATTCGTTGCGTACAGACCACCGATTGCGAAATTGGCTTGGCCTTTGATGGCGACGGTGACCGCTTGGGCGTTGTCACAAAGTCAGGTGAAATCATTTGGCCTGACCGCCAATTGATTTTGTATGCACGCGATGTGCTCACCCGCTGCCCCGGCGAAACCATTATTTATGACGTCAAGTGCAGTCGCCACGTTGCCGTCGCCATTCTCGAGGCGGGCGGCGTGCCGTTGATGTGGCAAACCGGTCATTCGCTGATTAAAGCCAAACTTGCCGAAACTGGCGCACCGTTGGCCGGCGAAATGAGCGGTCACGTATTTTTTAAAGAGCGTTGGTTTGGCTTTGACGATGGTCTGTACACGGGTTGCCGTCTGCTTGAAATTTTGTCACGCTCAACCAACCCGTCAGCGGTACTTGAGGCGCTTCCACAGGGTGTTTCAACCCCTGAGCTCAAACTTGAAATGTCTGAGGGAGAGCCTCACGCCCTGATTAAATGCCTGCAAACAGAAGGTGTATTTGCTGGCGCAACCGAAGTCCTCAAAATTGATGGTCTGCGCGCCGACTACCCTGATGGCTTTGGGTTAGCGCGCGCTTCAAACACCACACCTGTCGTAGTGTTGCGCTTCGAGGGCGACACCCCCGAGGCGCTTTTCCGTATTCAAGAGGCTTTTCGCAAGCAGTTGCTGGCGCTTGCGCCACACATCACGCTTCCCTTTTAATTTTTTTATTGCCTCCCCACTTATGAGCTCGTTGTCTAAAAGTCCAGCCTGGCTTGCTTTTTCTTCAGCCGTACACACCAGCCCGCTTACAGCAGACAGCTTGCGCATTTTGCCCGCCGTCGATCTTGAAGTGGATCTGAGTACCCAGCGCTACTCTGCGGCGTTTGAGCAAGCCTCGGTCGCGTTGCTCAACCAGCAGGGCTTTGAGGCCGCACGCAAAGGGCTCTTTGCAGGCGAAGCTATTAACTGGACTGAAAAACGTGCCGCTTGGCATACCGCCCTGCGGTCTGAGCACCCACCGGCGGGCGTGGCCGGCGCCATTAAAGCCGAACAAGAACGTCTGGCCAATTTTGTTGACTTGGTGAACGCGCAAAATCTGTATCGCAACGTCGTGCATCTTGGTATTGGCGGCAGCGACTGGGGGCCAAGGCTTGCCGTTGAAGCACTGGCTGGCGTCAGCAGCCGGCGCACGATCCGTTTCGCCTCTAACGTCGATGCACACGCAATTACCGGCGCACTCGACGGGCTCGATCCACTCGATACCGTGGTCATTATTTCGTCAAAATCGTTCACTACCACCGAGTCTCTTGCCAATGCGGCGCGTGCCATCGAATGGTTCAAAGCCAACGGCGTCAGCAAGCCGCTTGAGCATTTCGTTGCTGTGACTGCTAATCCTGCAGCGGCACGTGCCTTTGGTATTCGTGACGATCGCATCTTTGAATTTTGGGATTGGGTCGGTGGGCGTTATTCACTTTGGTCTTCTATCGGCTTGCCGATTGCCTTAGGACTTGGCCTCAATGCACTGAATGACATGCGTCGCGGCGCAGCCGAAATGGATGAGCATTTTTTGAATGCACCTACCGCGCGCAATGCGCCCGTGCAAATGGCTTTAAGTGCAGTGGCCAACTGCAGTGTGCTTGGCTATGCGTCGTTTGCCCTGTGCCCGTACGATACTCGTTTGCGCCAACTCGTGCCATGGTTGCAACAGCTCGAAATGGAATCCTTGGGGAAAGCCACCCAACTTGATGGCAGCACGCTAGACGTGCCAAGTAGCCCCGCCGTTTGGGGCATGCCAGGCACCGACAGCCAACACACGTTTTTTCAGTGGTTACATCAAGACGGCAAAGGAGCACCAGTTGATTTTGTCTTGTGCGCCAAGCCCGACCACCAACACACACGTCATCACCGCCTGCTGATTGCCAACTGTTTAGCGCAACGCGCGGCACTGCGCGAAGGTAAGTCGTTTGAGCAAGCGTTGGCAACGGTTAGCCAAACAGAAAAAGATCCGGTCCTTGCGGCACAGCTTGCGCAACATCGAGTTCACCCAGGCGGACGCCCTTCGACCTTAATCGTGTTGCCACAGCTCGACGCCAAGCAGCTTGGGTCGCTCTTGGCGCTGTACGAGCATAAGGTATTTACCGAAGGCGTCTTGTGGGGTATCAATCCGTTTGATCAATGGGGTGTTGAGTTTGGTAAACGGCTAGCCGTTGATATTGAAAAAAGTCTCGATGCCGAATACAGCGAGTCGGCTGTCAGCGCCTTTGACCCGTCAACCGCTCACTGGATTCGCCGTTTGGCAACCAGCGCAGGCAACGATCATGCCTACGAGCGTCGTCGCGCAGAACGCATCGCGCGCGGTCAATCGCCTGAAGCCTAAGGCGCGGGCTGAGACGCTGCCGACTTAGCGCAACACCCAAGAGACTAAGTTGCGTGCTAAGACGCTTGCGACCTAGCGCAAAACTCAAGATACCAAGGCATTGCAGCTTGCAGGCCTTGGAGGATTGTGTGGCTCGGTTGGTAGCCAAGCAAACGCTGCGCCTTCGAGATATCGGCCTGCGAATGCCGTACGTCACCCGCTCTAAAATCCCGATAGCTTGCAGCGAACGAGTACGACACGCCATTCTGAGCGAGCGTTGACACTAAGTGGTCAAACAAAGTGTTCAAACTTGTTCGCGCGCTGACAGCCACGTTGTATACCTGATTCGTGCCCTCAGCGCCTGCTAGGGCCGCCAAAATATTGGCCTGCACGGCGTTATCTACAAAACAAAAATCGCGGCTCGTTTCGCCGTCACCGTTCACCGACACTAACTGGCCTGCAAGCATTGCGGCTATCCACTTTGGGATCACCGCAGCGTAGGCACCCTCTGGGTCTTGCCGTTTACCGAAAACATTAAAGTAACGCAGGCCAATCGTTTTAAAGCCGTAAGAGCGTGCAAAGACGTCTGCATACAACTCGTTGACGTACTTGGTGACGGCATAAGGCGATAGCGGCTTACCAATCTGGTCTTCAACTTTTGGCAAAGCAGGATGATCGCCATAGGTAGAGCTTGAGGCCGCATAAACAAAAGACTGCGCCTTGGCATCGCGCGCGGCCACCAACATGTTCAAAAAACCAGAGATGTTGACGTCATTGGTGGCGACCGGGTCGGCGAGCGAGCGTGGTACCGACCCAAGGGCTGCCTGATGCAACACACACTCTGCCCCCTCAACCGCTTGAGCACAGGTTGAAGCTTCGCGAATATCGCCTTGTATAAACCGAAAATTTGACCATTGCTTGGCGCTAACGCTTGCCCGCACTTCGTCAAGATTGTGTTGATAACCTGTTGCAAAATTATCAAGACCCACCACACGTTGGTCAAGCTTCAGCAAAGCCTCGAGCAGATTCGACCCAATGAAACCTGCGCACCCAGTGACCAACCAACTCCGGGGGGCCGCGCGCAATTGTTGCTGAACGTGTTGATAACGCATGCCGGGTGCCTGTGTCATAAACGCAAGTCTGACTGCTCAGCCGGCAAAATGTATTTCAGGTCATACAACACATGCTCGGGCTTACCTAGGGCGCGAAGTGCCTGAGCACCCATTTCAATAAATTGCCGATGTGCCACGGCAACGACGATTGCATCGTAGCGGCCCTGTTGCAAAGTCTGCACCGGCGATAAACCGTATTCATGCTGAGCCTCTTGCGCCGACACCCACGGGTCGTACACGTCTACCTCAACGTTGTACTCGTGAAGCTCTTTGACGATATCCACTACACGGGTATTGCGCAGATCAGGGCAGTTTTCTTTAAACGCCAGACCCATCACCAAGACGCGCGCACCTTGCACATGGATACGTTGGCGCGTCATCAATTTTACGAGCTGAGAGACCACGTAGCTGCCCATGCCGTCATTTAAGCGACGCCCAGCCAAAATGATTTCGGGGTGATAGCCAATCGACTGCGCTTTGTGTGTGAGGTAATAAGGATCTACACCAATGCAATGACCGCCCACTAAACCCGGACGAAAGGGTAAAAAATTCCATTTTGTTCCGGCGGCTTGTAAGACGGCTTCGGTATCGATGCCAAGCTTATTAAAAATCAACGCCAGTTCATTGATCAATGCGATGTTGACATCACGCTGAGTGTTTTCAATCACCTTGGCCGCTTCTGCCACTCGAATACTCGGCGCACAATGTGTGCCCGCGACAATGATCTCGCGGTAGATTTGATCAACCAGTGCCGCGATCTCGGGCGTCGAACCCGAAGTGACTTTTTTAATCGTACTGACGCGGTGCTCTTTATCGCCCGGGTTGATGCGCTCTGGGCTGTAACCGGCGAAGAAGTCTTTGTTAAAAACTAAGCCCGAGACCCGCTCAAGAACCGGCACGCAATCTTCTTCGGTGGCGCCGGGGTAGACCGTCGACTCATAGATGACGATGTCACCTTTTTTAAGCACGGCACCAATGGTTTCGCTCGCTTTAATCAGGGGGGTAAGATCCGGACGCTTATATTCATCAATCGGGGTGGGCACTGTCACGATAAAGACGTTTGCGACGCTCAACTCAGCGTGGTCTGCCGTACAGCGCAAGCCTGTGGCGCTAGCAAGCTCGGCGTCATCAACTTCAAGGGTGTGATCGTGGCCTTGCTGCAGGGCCTGTATGCGGGCTGGGTTGATATCGAAGCCAAGCACTGACCTTTTTTTGGCGAACTCGACTGCGAGAGGTAATCCCACATAGCCCAGCCCGATCACCGCAAGTTTGACATCCTGAATGAGCAAAGTTTTCTCCAAAATACCTGCAAGCGCTCAAGCCAGCAGGTTATTTTTTAGTGCACCAGCGAGAGTTTAAAGGCTAGGGCGAAATTTTGTTGCTCGGTGGCGACCCAAGGCCCTGGATGAGCTCTCTACAAAAGAAATTAGGTTAGCGACTACATCTTGGCCCAGCTTGAAGCATGCCTGTGTTTGCATTTACGTTTGACAAAAAAAGAGGCCAAGACCTTGCGGTCTTGGCCTAAATCCACCAAAGGAGGAGGGTGGAGGAGACAATCGTGGCAAGTAGAGGAAACAGTATCTGCGTTACGTTGGTGTCTGAACGCTTACCTATCTCTGCATGCTCTGCCTGAACGCTATCCTTGATAACGACAACTTCAGTCAAAACACTTATGACTCAACTTCCATAAACAAATATTAATCTATTTTTTTGTGCAATGCAAGAAAATCTATCAAAACAAGAATAAATATTTATTTTGTTGTTTTTGTGCATCGCAACAAGGTTTGTTGTTTAGACGCGATACGCCGTCGCCGTCATCAATTTAGACATTAACCGCATCACACCCCGCACAGGCGCAGGCAGCCCCACAGCCCCTGCTCGCTCGGCCGTCACGCGGTGACCGATCTCGTCTTGTTTCATTTGCTCAAGGATTTTTCGTGAGCGGGTGTCACCTGCTGGCAAACGCTGCAGGTGATCTTCAAGATGCGCCTCAACCTGACGCTCGGTTTCGGCCATAAACCCCAAATTACGCGCCACACCGGCCCTGGCTGCCAATACCCCTAAGGTAAATGAGCCGGCATACCAGAGCGGGTTCA
>CAMCII010000154.1 GCA_945874505.1 Bordetella parapertussis
AGGGCTCTTGGGATGAGTGGATTCAGTGGCGAACTCACCGCTCCATAACGTTTAAGTGATGTCTGCGCTTTGGCATCGAGTGGTGCAGCACCTGGGGCAATCTGAAAGTATCTTGCCCAAGTCTCTTCGCAGGTCAGGTACGTGCCCCAAGGCGTTTTACCGTGTCCGCAATTATTCAAGGTACCGCGAACCGTAGCGCCTTTAGGATCAAAGGCAGTCACCATCAGGGCTCGAATGTTATTCAATTCAGCTTGCGGCCCATGCACAGTCATCGGAGTTTGCGCCGTCAGTCGGCGATTCAGGGGTGAGTCGAGTCGATAACTCCAGCCCTGTGGGCCTTTCGTCATTTCAACAACTGAAACCCCATGCAGATTGATCTCTTTGAGCACCTCAAGTTCAGGGCGCGAGCCCAAATCCCACGCGCCAAATTGACCAAATTTTTTACCTTGCTTACCGTTCGAAGTCTGGCCCTTAGGATGCAACAAATGAGATTCAGCCGAGCTTTCGTGATTGACTACCAACAGCGCACGACCGGTATCGCGCTCAGTGTATTGACCTTTTTCATCAATATAGAAAATGTCCATGCCATCGTGTTGATCGCCAATACGCGCGGACCAATCATCGAGCTCTAGACCTTGATTAGAAAAAGCAGGCACCTTCTCTGTGAGAGGATCGCCCGACGCATGCAAAATCTTATAGCTGTATCCCGGCGGCAATTGCACAGAGTCTAGTAGGCTTTTTTGTACCGAAGGAAAACCCAGCGCGACCGCTGGGCTGGAACCGCTCGCAGCATTTGTTGCGTTCGCGAAAGGAATCAACGAGTCAGACAAGAACCCAAGACCCGCCAATCCGATTGCACCCCGAATCAATTGCCGACGCGAAGGATTTTTAAGCGAAGCCGCCAAAACAGTCTGGAAATGCGGCTCAGTAGAGGGATTATCGGTATCAGTATCGGTGTCGATTTGGCGCATAGCAAGACTCTTTAAAAACAATTGTTCTAGCTTAAATCAGACCACGTTCAAATGACAGATTCGTGACGGATATCTAACGTAAGTTGCGACCTCCTCCACGTTCAATGAAAGAATGAACTGGAGGGGCTTCGCCGGTGTACACGTTCTTAGTTAGCATGGGCGTGGGCGTGGGCACTGACTTTTGCTCGCTTGCTCGCAATATTGCAAGGTCTTAGAGATCACCACTAAGCCCGTCTGAGCACCTGACCAGCTCTTGCGTGGGTGGTGACACCGTCTTGCCAGCTCAGTACCCCATTGACATAGACCTGATGAATGCCAGCTGCTGGGCGCATCGGATCGGCGAAGGTCGCGCTATCTTTAATGTTTATCGGATCGAAGATCACCAAATCTGCCGCATAACCTTCTTTAATCAGACCCCGATCTTTCAACCCAAAACGCGCGGCAGAAAGACCCGTCATCTTGTGCACAGCTGTTTCGAGCGGAAACAGCTTACGGTCGCGGCTATAGTGACCCAATACTCTTGGAAACGCACCCCATAAGCGAGGATGCGGGAAGGTGTCGTGCGGCAACCCGTCTGAACCGATCATGGTTTCGGGATACGCCAAGATTCGCTCAACATCGTCTTCATCCATTGAAAAATAGATCGCGCCGGCCGGCTGAAGTGACGCCAGAAACTCGGTGAGGTTCAAATCTTGTTCTTTCAACAACTCATCGACATAGCGACCACTGGTCTCGGGCTTCGCTTTTGACCAAGCGATCAAGGTTCGCGAAGCTTGCTCGACGGTGTCTTGTCGCAACACGGTTGACGACGCGACATAAGGGTAACAATCGAGGCACACATCGCCTTGCGCACGCATCTGATCAACAAGAGCAAGCGTTTCGCGCGAGCGGCCGAAGTTTTCTTGGCCATTGACTTTATGGTGCGACAACACTTGCCGCACGCCTAGCTCTTTCGCAATTGACATCGCCTCAGTCATAGCTTCGAGCACTTGTGCCGCTTCGTTTCGTATGTGTGAAGCAATCAATGCCGTACTGCCACGCAGAGGCTCAAAAACCGCTTGAATTTCAGCCGCGGTGGCCGCCTGCGCTGGGGCATAATACAAACCCGTCGACACCCCGACCACACCTGCAGCAAGGGCCTCTTGAACCAGAACCTGCATCTTTGCGATTTCAGCATCATTAGCAGGTCGCGTCAGGTCAGACATGGTGACCGCACGCAACGTGGTGTGACCAAGCAAGGCTGCCATATTGACGGCCGGCGGATTTTTTTCAAGTGCAGCGAAATAATCTGCAAAATTCTCGTAACGCTGACTGGGGCCATTCGCAATCAAATTCAGAGGTGCAATCGCCTCGGTTTGCCCCAGCGGCGCCAGGCTCAACCCACAATTTCCTGTAATGACGGTGGTGGCACCCTGACTCACTTTTGCAGCCATCGAAGGATCTGCCAGTAGCAGACGATCGTCGTGAGTATGAACGTCGATAAAACCTGGGGCGATTGCCAAGCCCTTCAAATCGATTGTTTTAGCCGCGACATAGCTCAGCGCCTCGCCAACGCCGACAATACGACCATCTTTGACAGCAACACTGGCCTGGCGCCTTGCCTGACCGCTACCATCGATCACCACGCCATTTATCAACAACAGATCACAGTTCAACATGTCTAGCCGCCTTGAGTAAAAAAACAAAGATTGGATGTCCGCTCGCATACTGCTCGGATTCACAAGGAAAATCGGCAAGCACACGTTAAGAAGCAACGCAAAATTAGTCTACACCGGAAATTTTGGCTTTTTGCCGACCTGATGCATTTTGCCCTAACCTAAACAAAAATTATTCTTATTTGCTAAAGCTGATACCATTTTGCTCTGGCAGCAGCAATCGTCGAACTCGTTATTTTTTACTATTTCGTTTTTAAACGCTAGCCCTTGCCCTACGGATCAGCCGAAAACTTAACGTTCGTTCGCCCGACTGCCCTGTACGATCGCCCGATATACGAACCCAAGCACCCAAATGAGATCTGCATGAAATCCCCCGCCTATGCCTTTACCAACCCACAGGCCGAGCCAAGTCAGTGCTCTTATGGCGCCAAGCGCGCGAGCGTGATGAGCCAAGACGGGTTTGATGCTGCCTTTGCCGAAATCTCAAGTTGGCCAGGTTACGCCCCCACCCCATTGGTGTCCTTGCCGAAATTGGCGCAACAACTTGGCGTTGCTGAAATTCTGTACAAAGACGAGCGCAGCCGCTTTGGTCTGGGCAGTTTCAAGGCGTTAGGCGGAGCCTACGCTGTTGCCAACGTCTTGCGCCTCAAGGTGCAGTATGTGCACGGCCTAGCTCAGGTCAGTTCAAAAGAATTGTTAGCGGGCGCCTTTAAAGACTTAATCAGGGCGTCTACCGTCACCTGTGCGACCGATGGTAATCATGGCCGCTCGGTCGCCTGGGGTGCCCGTCTGTTTGGTTGCAAGTGCGTGATCTATGTTCACGAAACTGTCAGCCAAGGCCGACGCGATGCCATCGCACACTACGGCGCCGAGGTGCGCGAAGTCAAAGGCAATTACGACGACGCGGTCAGGTTTGCAGCCACCACCGCAGCCGCAGAGGGCTGGACCGTCGTCTCTGACACCTCGTACCCGGGTTACCGCGATATTCCGCTTGATGTGATGCATGGTTATGGCGTCATGGCCTCAGAAATTGTCGCTCAAATGTCGTCAAGGCAACCGCCCACACACGTCTTTGCGCAGGCAGGCGTCGGTGCGTTAGCGTCAGCGGTCTGTGCAAATTTTTGGATCCAGTGGGGCACGCAACGACCTTTATTTGTGGTGACTGAACCCACACAAGCAGATTGTGTCTATAAAAGCTTAGAGGCGGGCCAACGTACGGTGGTTGAAGGTTCGCTGGATACCGTCATGGCAGGTTTAGCCTGCGGCGAGGTCTCTGAACTCGCCTGGGAGATCCTACACGGCGGCACAAACGTCGCCGTAGCCGTAGACGATGCCTACGCCCTTGAAGCCATGCGCATACTGGCGCAACCACAAGAAGATGACCCTGCCATCGTGGCTGGCGAAACCGGTGGCGTGGGTCTAGCCGCACTTTTAGCTGCGCGCGATCACGCCAACATCCGCACACAGCTCAAACTCGATGCACACTCGCGTGTCTTATTACTAGGCAGCGAAGGTGACACCGATCCCGTTATTTACCGACAAGTTGTTGGAAAAACCGCCTCTGAGGTCCTCGCATGAACACCCTTGACTCACGCGCACTTAACTTGCGGATCCAGCCCGGACCGCTACTCGAACAACTCAATACGCTCGCTGATATTGGCATGACCCCAGAGGGTGCCTGTTGTCGGTTAGCACTCTCTGACGAGGACCGCCTCGGCCGAGATCTGCTCATTACGTGGATGGAAGCGCTGAAGCTTGAGGTCAGCATCGATCCGATTGGCAATATTTTTGGCTGGCGCGCTGGGCTTGAAGATTTGCCGCCCGTGATGACGGGATCGCACATCGATACAGTTCGCACTGGCGGCCGGTACGATGGCCCTTTAGGCGTACTCGGTGGGCTTGAGGTGGTTCGCGCCTTGAATGAAGCAGGTATCGTGACGCGCCGTCCGATTGTGGTGGCTGCGTTCACCAACGAAGAAGGTGCTCGCTTTCACCCAGATATGCTCGGTTCACTTGTCTACGTGGGTGGCTTGCGTCTTGAAGATGCCTATGCCTCGCATAGCGCAGATGGCAAAGTCTTAATCGACGAGCTGACCAAAATCGGCTACGTTGGCAAGGCTGCCCTACCCTTGTGCAAACCGCATGCCTTTGTTGAGTTGCACATTGAGCAAGGCCCGATTCTCGATATTGAAGGGATTACGATTGGTGCGGTGCGCGACTTGCAAGGGATTTCGTGGCAAGAGCTGACAATCGTCGGACAATCAAACCATGCTGGCACCACGCCGATGCGTTTGCGGCATGATGCTGGTTACTGTGCTGCCGCAATTAGCGTCTTTATGCGCGAGCTCACCATTGAGATGGGCGGCGCTCAGGTCGCAACAATGGGCGTGACAAAGTTGCATCCCAATTTGATCAATGTGATTGCCGCACGAGCGGTGGTGACCGTCGATTTACGCAATACCGATGAAGCGTTGTTAAAAATCGCCGAACAAAAAGTCGCGGATTTTTTAGTCAAACTCGCGGCTGACGAAGGCGTCACAATTACCAGTCATCGCCTCGCGCGCTTTGAGCCCGTGAAGTTTGACGATGGCATTGCGGATTTGATTGCACAACAGGCACAAGCGTTGGGTTACTCGTGTCGTTCAATGACCTCTGGCGCTGGGCACGATGCGCAAATGATGGCGCGGCTATGCCCCAGCGCCATGATTTTTGTCCCCTCGGTCAAAGGGATCAGCCACAACCCCGCAGAGCACACTGAAGTGAAAGATCTTGTGGCGGGTGGCAATGTTTTATTACAAACAATGCTTGAGTTAGCAAACTAGTTTTCGACTCAATACGAGTAATGTTTATTCATAACAGGCAAGACTCTATCATTGCGCGATGACAACTAACTTCCTTATTCATTCGAATTAACGTAATGAACCTTTTCAAATAACGCTTCATGATCAACTATTCAGGATCAACCTTATGACACGTATTGTGACGGTAGGTGCAGCACAACTGGGCCCGATCGCGTTAAGCGACACGCGCGCGCAAGTGGTCAATCGCATGATTGATTTGATGCAACAAGCCAAAAGCTGTAGCTGCGATGTGGTGGTGTTTCCTGAGTTGGCGCTCACCACGTTTTTTCCGCGCTGGTATTTTGACAAGCAAGACGAGCTCGATGCATTTTTTGAACGTGCGATGCCAGGACCTGAGACCCAACGCTTGTTCGATACGGCGAAGGCGTTGCAAATCGGATTCTATTTGGGCTATGCCGAACTCGTGCACGAAGACGGGCAACTACGACGCTTCAACACCGCGATTACGGTCGACAAGGCCGGAACAATCATTTCAAAATACCGAAAGATCCACTTACCCGGCCATAAAGAACACGAACCCTGGCGTCGCTTTCAACATCTTGAAAAACGCTACTTCGAGACCGGCAATCTGGGCTTTACGGCTTTTCAGGCTGATTGGGGCAAAGATAAACAGGGCGTATTCGGGATGGCAGTGTGCAATGATCGCCGCTGGCCCGAAACCTACCGCATCTTAGGCTTGCAAGCGGTTGAAATGATTTTCATCGGTTACAACACGCCCGTCCATAATCCGCCCGCCCCTGAGCACGATGCGCTATCCAACTTTCACAACGAACTCGTCATGCAATCAGGTGCTTATCAAAATGGCACCTGGGTGGTTGGGGTGGCTAAAGCCGGCACCGAAGAAGGCGTTGAGCAAATCGGCAATTCAATCATTGTGGCCCCTTCAGGCGAGATCGTTGGCGCTTGCACAACCCTCGGTGACGAATTAGCGATTGCACGTTGCGATCTTGATTTGTGCAACTCGTATAAAAATACGACCTTCAACCTCGCACGCCATCGCGAACCCGAGCAATATCGCATGATCGTCGAGCGCAAAGGAGCCGTACCGCCCGAGGTATCACCAAGCGGCGGCAAGCAAGTTTAGATAATCGTTTTCGGTCAGCACACGAGGGTTGGTCTTGTGTGCATTATCCGCAAGCGAGGCTTGTGCCAAAGCGTGAAAACTCTTTTGCTGAACACCAAGTTCTTTTAAGCCCGAGGGCAAGCCTAAGCTTTGATTGAGTTGCAAAAACAATTCAACTCACTCAGTCTCAGGTGCAACATCCATTGCACGGCGCAAGAGTAGCCATTTATCTTGCAGCACCGACCGGTTGATCGCCAACACGTGCGGCAGCATAATGGCGTTGAGTGTGCCCTGGTGATCACCCAACGCACCGAGCGAGTGCGAAACCGAGTACACCGAACCTAGCCCTTTTTGAAAGCACACCACGCCTTCGAGCGAACAAGCACTAACTCCTTGCGCTCGCCGTGACCGAAGTGTACCTTCGTGTTGAATGACAGAATGGCCACGTGCGACTCCAAACATTAATCCGACTTAGCACCAGACGCGCGTGCCACCACACCCCAGCGATCAGTTTCTTTTTGCAGAAACTCGCCAAAGGCTTTAGGCGAGGGCTGCACGAACGGTTCAACACCGACCTTGCGCATCGCCTCAACTAATTCAGGCGAACTAGCCGCCCGAGCAAGAGCCGCGTAAAGCTTATCGACGATTGGTTGAGGTGTTTTAGCAGGTGCCATCACGCCAAACCAGTTGAACGCCAAAATCGTAGGATAACCTTGCTCAACCGACGTCAACGTATTAGGCAACAACACCGCACGCTGTGTATTGGTAATCGCGATTGCGCGCAGTCGACCGTCTTGCACAAGCGGGTACAGCGGGGGCAGGTCAACAATGATGCCGTCAACATGCGCACCCAACAAGTCAGTAATGGCTGGCCCCGCGCCCTTATAGGGCACGTGAACGATATCGCCACTACCCGCCGCCGTACGCAACAATTCAATTGCCAAGTGTGGCAGCCCGCCGCTACCTGATGAAGAAATGGTGATGCGACGTGTTTTTGATAAATCGATCAACTCTTTTAACGATTTGGCCGGCACAGAGGGATGAATCGCCAACAACTCTGGTGTTTGCGCAATCGTCGTGATGCCCACCAAATCTTTAAGGGTATTAAAAGGAATTTTTGCGAATGTGTGCGGGCTAATCACCAGAGGGCTGGCGCTCGCTACGGTAATCGTGTAACCATCCGGTGCAGCTTTGGCCACAAAATCAGTACCAATCAAACCATTACTGCCAGACTTATTCACAACGACAACCGATTGACCCAAGATCTCGGTGAGCTTCGGGGCAAACAGTCGCGCCACAATGTCATTTGACCCACCTGGTGGGAAACCCACAACCAGGGAGATCGACTTGTTAGGATAGTCTTGAGCTTGAACCAACCCGCCGACCGAACACAAGACAATCATCGCCACTGCCGAACTTTTAAACAACCGGGTGAAACGTTTTAACAATATATTCATCACACACCTCAAAAAACAATTAAGCAACGGATACGGCGCTACGCGCCAGACGATTAGGCGACAAAAATTAAACCCACTCGCCCACAAACACTCTT
>CAMCII010000155.1 GCA_945874505.1 Bordetella parapertussis
ATCGTGGGCAAACGAACCGGCAGCCCGCTGCCTTTTTTAAACCGTTGCTGACGCGCCGCTTCAAACTCTGTCGTAATCGACGGGCGTCCGTTCGAAATTAAACACGCCTTGGCTGTGGTGCCGCCCATATCAAAGGCCATCACGTTCGGTGTATTTGATACACGGGCAGAGTGTGCCGCACCCAAGGCGCCAGCCGCCGGCCCCGATTCGAGCATGCGAATCGGCATACGCTCACCGAGTTCACGAGAGATGACACCACCGTTTGACTGCATGATGTGCAAGGTCGCGTTCAGCCCGATTGCCCTTAAACCGTCTTCAATCGCCCCTAAATAACTGCCAACCATGGGCATGACACAAGCGTTGAGCACCGTCGCGACGGTGCGCTCGTATTCACGGATTTCACCTAACACTTCAGACGATAGTGAAATCGACAACTCGGGCGCGATCCGTTGTGCGATCGCTTTCACACGCTGTTCGTGAGCAGGGTTAGTAAAGCTGTGCAAAAAGCACACTGCAATCGCACGTACCCCAGCGCCACGTAATTGATTCACGACTTGCTCGACGTCTTGGTCTTGCATGGCAATCACGACTTGCCCCGCAGCATCTACCCGCTCGCGGACTTCGGCACGCAAGGCGCGCGGTACGATCGCGTCAGGCCCAGGCGCCGTCAAGTCATACAGGTCGTAGCGCAACTCGCGCGCGATCTCTATCACATCACGAAACCCTTCGGTTGTGATTAAGCCGGTGACAGCACCCTTGCGCTCAATCACAAGGTTAGTGACCGCGGTCGTCGCCCCCACCACCACGTCTGTGACTTGCGAAAGGGTCAGACCATGCTCTTTTAGCAGAGCCAGCAAACCCAAACGAATGGGCATCACGACATCGGGCGCACCGGTCAGAACCTTTGAGGTGAAGATAGTGCCATCAGTACCGAGCAACACCAAGTCGGTAAAGGTGCCCCCAATATCAAACGCAAAACGATACTGCTGGCTAGAAGCTAACGCCTGAGCACTCATACTTAGCCCTTAACTTTTGAAAGCTTAATGCCGCGTTCAAAGCCTTTTTCGAATTTCTTAGACTCAAACACATTGTCTTTAATCGAGAAGAACTCTTGTAACGCGCGCTGCTCTTCGGTGGTCGTGTGCATCGTGGTGGCATCAAATGGGCAGGTTTGCGTGCACATTTCACAACCGATACAGTTGGCATGAATCGACTCGACCGAGCCGTCACCCTGTGCCAAGGCATCGTAAAAACAGGTTTGAATACAAATCGTACAAGTTGGATTCTTACAGGCCTCAGAGGCAATTTCACTGTGCATGCGGGGCTTACGAAATTGCTCGCCATAATCCTTCACCGCTGCGCGCGACGCGATGCCCGTCATGGATGCGATATCTGGATAACCATGGCTATCCATAAAGTTATCAAGCCCTGTGATCATGCTGGGCAGGTACTTGATCCCCTTGAGCATCAGCACCGATCCCACTTGAACGAGTGGCGCGCCCGTCATAATGAACTCGACGATATCTTTGTGATCGTAGATACCATTTGAACCCGTAATCGGCATCCCGAGCTCGGTATAGATACGGTTCACCCAACGCAGGGATAAGGCCTTTGCCCAAACCCCACCGATCCCAGCGGGCCCGCCTAAGCGTGGCAAACCTGTTTCAATGTCAACTGAAAAGCCCGTGTAGCGATTGGTCGCGGTGACGCCGGCGGCACCCGCCTCTTTCACAGCGCGCGCGACATCCAGCACACGCGACTGATCAGGCGTAAGCTTGATCACGACTGGGATCTTGACAGCCTCGCAGACCCGCGCGGTCACCTCGCGCGCAATCTCAGGCTCTTGCCCAATCATCGAGCCGCCATGTACACCAGGCATCATGGCAGGGTGCGGACAGCCAAAGTTAAGCTCAACCATGGGCAAGCCACAATCTTCAATCGTACGGCAAATGTCGATCCAGCTTTGCATGGTTTTGCCACCGGCACTACCGATCAAATGAGAGCCTTGATCTTGCGCGTACTTGTTCAAGTCTTTTAAGTGCGGAATCCATTCCCGCAGGGGCGTACTTGAGTATCCCGAACGGCTATAAAACACAAAGTTTTTATTGACCTTACCTTTAATCAGTTCATTTTTTTCATTCAAAATTGCGTACTTTGAATTTTGCGTCAAGCGTGCCATGTCCTCGATATCGGTCAGGGTCTTGATGATCATTCCACCCGCACCCGCATCGACACACTCGCGAATCACTTCTGGGCTATTGGTCGTTTCGAGCGACGCAATCACCACTGGATTTTTAAATTTGACGCCACAAAAATCTAAAGAGAGATCAGCCACGCGTTGCCCCTAAATTAAGCGAAATTAAATAAATGAAATAAATGAAAGACCTCAGAGCCCTCAAGGCTCACCCACCCGACGCCCACGCGCCTTTAACGCTTCGCCGCCCGGCCGCAAAGAGGTTCGGCCACTTTCGTTGTTACCCTCGACCAGTCGCCCTAGAAGCTCCATAAACAACTGACGATCGGCAGGTTTGAGCGGACTGAGCAATTGCTGTTGCGAGAGCTGCATATCTTTTTGATAGCGTTGTACGAATTTTTTTCCGTCTGGCGTGGCCAAACATAATTTACGCCGGCGGTTCTGCGGATCAACAACTCGGGTGAGCAGGTCGCGGTCTTCAAGACGCCTAAGAATCTCTGCAACGTTGGCGGGATCGAGCCCAAGCTCAGCACCAAGTGTGGCCTGATCGATACCTGGCCGACTGATCAAAATGCTCAGCAAACCAAACTGCACAGGGGTCACTTGCCCATCGGCCACGCGCGCTGAAAACATGGCCACGTGAATTTGATGCAACCTGCGTACCAGATAGCCTGGTCGATCCCAAATCGTATGGTTGACGGCAGGAGTGCTCGCGGTGAGTTTGGACACCGTCGGCACGACCACTAAAGCGGGCTGCGCACGCGCAGCAGGTTTAGAGCCTAACTTGGATGACACGACACGCACACTTTTACTCACGGCAAGCCTCAATCAACGGTTCGTATACTGATTGTTCGTATACTGACAGTTGATTGTCAAACCAACCCAACCGTGTTGTCAAGTAAAAAATCAGGCAGGGTTTACGCGCATTTGGTTACAGCAGACTATCGGCCCAAATATTACGCGCCCAGCCCCAGGCATAGACGCCTTCTAACTCACTGGGGGCCGCCGACACGCCGCCCGAACCCGCGACAGTTTTATACGTCTTGTCTGACGCACTGTACTGATGAACGCTGGCCACATGCACGACTTTTGTCGCATCGACAAAGCTATAGCAAGTATTGGTTAAAACCGGCTGAGGGTTAAGGGCAAACCCTCGCAACTCCGCCACAATGGCGGCCGCAGCGACCTTGGCATGCTGATTTGCCATATGTGCCGACTTTGGCATAAACGGGGCGTTTTGTGTCGAATCCCCCAGAATATGGATATCTTTGGCTGCCGTTGATTCGAAGTTCAAAAAATTCACCTGCGCCCAGCGTTTATTTGAGTTCGCTAAGCCCGCTTGCACAATTAACTCAGCCGCACGCATACGTGGCAAGACATTTAACACGTCAGCCTGGACTGAGTCTTGAATATCGAAGCGAAGCATCTTGGTCGCACCCTCGACTCTGACCAGATTATGCGATGCGCGATATTCAATCATGCCTGGGTACAAATCGGCCCAAGCCTTCTTAAACAAGCCGGGCTTTGACACGACATCTTCGTTCGCGTCCAGAATCAAGACCTTAGATTTAGGTTTATGCTTTTTAAAATATGCGGCAACTTGGCAAGCTCGCTCATACGGGCCGGGCGGGCATCTAAAGGGCGCCTCTGGAATGCTCAGCGCAAACACGCCACCATCCGGCATGTCTTGTAGTTGCTTCTGTAAGGCAAGCGTTTCGGGCCCCGCCTTCCAGGCCTGCAGTGTCACCCCCGCTTGATTCGCCTGCACCAAGCCTTCGATGCTGCCCATCATCAGGCCGATGCCCGGCGACAACACTAATTTATCGTAATTCAGAGTCGTGCCAGAGTGTAATTGCACAACCTTTTTAAGCGGATCAACCGCAGTCACCCAGTCGCGCACCAACGAGACACCGTGCTGCTTTTGCAACGCGTCGTATAAAACGGTCAACTCAGGCAGCGTGCTTGACCCTCCCAGCACCAAGTTAGAAAGAGGGCAAGACACGAACGACAACTCGGGTTCAATCAAGGTGACGTTTGCAGTGCCCTCAGACCAGAGGCGAAGATATTTTGCCGCCGTAGCCCCGCCATAGCCGGCCCCAACCACCAGCACTCGAGCCGCCTTTAAATCGGCACGCACAACAGCTGGAAACGCTAGACTAGCAGCCAACAGAGCTCCGGTGCGATGTAAAAACTGACGACGCTTCATGGTGGTTGACCTCGGGATAATCTTCTAGGGGCGAACGCCTGGGCTCTCGAGCAGCATGGCGCGTGCACGCCAAGCTAAAAACAATTCAAGTTCAAGCAACTCGGTCGAGCCAAACGCATAGGGTTCGGCGCGAACCCCGACCAAACAATTACGCAGACGTCGCTCGAGCGAACCAACCGCCTGCCATTCAAGTCGGTAGATTGGATAAGCGGTTGGATGCGCCTGAGGGATCGGATTACCTGCGAGTTTTTGCCCAGCGCGCTCGGCGTGACATTGGGCGCAAGAGAGATTTAACTGACCCATACGCTGATTAAACAAGCGTTGGCCCGAGGCGAGTGCTACCTCATTAGCCGGCGTACGTTCAACAGTGATCGGCATGCCTTTAGACTGGTTGGCGACAAACGCTGAAAGTGCCAGCAATGGTTTGCTCTCAAACGCGAAGGGCTTCGCGCCTTGCTGCTCGGTGCGACACTGATTGATGCGCCCCGTCAGGCTAAGCAACTGACCTGTAGCATTGACCTTAGGGAAACTGGCTGCAACACCTTTCATAGATACCGTAGCATCACCATGACACGAGGCACAAGATTGATTTTTCTTACCCGCGATCTCTTGCCACAAGACCTGCCCATCCAAGACAGCAAACGTGGCCGGATTCAACAGCGGATCATCTTGCATCGCCTTGGTATCAGGCGACATCAAGACGTAACTTGATTGACGCTCAGCGCCCACTGGATCGGCTTGCAACGGAGCGTGAAAGGGTAGCAAAATAGCGAGCAAAAAAAGAATAGCGAGCGACAGCCGCTTTTCAAGCAGACAAGACAAAAAAACTCGCCACACCCAAGGCCTCTCGTTACGCTGAAGCACATCGTTGCTTCGAGGCATCTCATCGCGCTGAAGCCTCTCGTTGTGCTGAAGCCTCTCGTTGCGCTGAAGCCTCTCGTTACGCTGAAGCATCGTATTACGCTGAAGCATCACACTACGCTGAAGCATCACGTCACAGTGAGCGTACTGGTTGTACTCGAAGCGTAGCCATTGTCGCCAGACCACTTGAATTCTAGTGTGCCGCTTTCGATCGCAGTGGTTGTAAACACAATCAACGGATTCGCACCCATAGCGGGGTGCAACTCGACCCGAAACACTTCAACACCGTTGTAGGTACAACGGAAATCGCGAATGATATCGCGAGGGATCCGTTGACCCGTCTCAGTGTGACGAAAACCAGACTCCATATCATGTTGCACAATGATGCGGATCTCAAGAATTTCGCCTTTTTTAGCCGTCGCGGGCATCGTGACAATCGTACGAGAGGTCTTGCTCACATTACACCTCAGTGCAGGCCGCAAGCGTCACTAAGGTCGCTGCGTCACCCTGCCAAAAAGAACCATCACTCATTTGCGCGATTGCCCTCACGCGCTGCGAATCGCTTAAACGAATGCGGGTGGTAATCGCTGCGCGCCCCGAGCGAGGCGACAAGAAAAAACTCACCACATTGGGCAAGGGATTGCCCTCGGCCACGATATGAATGGCTCGCACGTAATCTGCCTCGGTCATTGGGCTTTGCACGGAGACCTTCATGGTAACCAGATTACCGTTCTCAACCAGTGGCGGAATCTCGAGCGTCACGCGCCCGACCTGCGCAGAACGACCACTCAAAATTTTGTCAACGGCCTGCGTCGCGTCATCGACCGTCGCAAACGCATTCAATGTTGGCAACAAGCTGGCGGCTGCCGCACTTATCACAAAGTTTCTTCGAGTGACTGTCACGGTTTTAAGCTCACTAAAAAAGCTACAACGTCTTCGATGTCTTGCGCCGTCAAGATTGCTTTACCTGCAAACTGCGGTGCAATCCGCGTAAAACCCTCTGCACGAAAATAAGAGGGCATGATGGTATTTGGATTAAACCGACTCGCATCGACGATGCGAGCACGCAACTGCTCTGCCGACAAGGCTGCCGAACTTGCTGCCAGATCTGGGGCAAGCGTGCCCTGAAAACGTTCTTCAGGAAACGGCCCGCTATGACACAAGATACACAACCCGCCCTGACGACTCAACACCAGCGCGCGCCCGCGTACCGTATCCCCAGGTTGCCCCGACAATGAAGCGTTGATCGCATCACCGACAAAGACTTGGGCTTGCAGGGGGCTAGAGCAGGCAAGCCAGAAACTGGCCACTAACGCCCACCCAGCACCCCCTTTCGTCATACCAAGGTCATACCACTATTTTTCAAAGGCACAGTACGCAAACGCTTACCCGTCGCGCGATAAATCGCGTTGAGCACAGCGGGCGCTGCCACACAAATCGTGGGCTCGCCGATACCGCCCCAGTCTTTGCCACCGCCTTCAATAATAATCGTTTCAACTTTAGGCATCTGTGCCAAGCGGATCGAGCCAAACGTATCGAAATTCTTCTGCTCGATACGTCCGTCTTTCACAGTGCACTCTTCTTCAAACAGCGCCGACAATCCGTACACAAACGAGCCAGACACTTGACGCTTAATTTGCGCAGGGTTCACGGCGTAGCCGCAATCGGTAGCTGCCACGATGCGATGAATCTTGACCTTGGTGCCGTCGGTCACAGACAGTTCGCACGCTGCGGCCACATAGCTACCAAACGCCATCATTTGCGCAACACCCCGAAACACGCCAGGCGCAGCAGGTTTTGTCCAGCCAATACCGTCGGCCACCGCGTTGAGCGCGGCAAGATTACGGGGGAACTTGCCCATAAACTTACGGCGAAACTCAACTGGATCTACACCAGCAGTTTCAGCAAGCTCATCCATAAAACATTCGATAAATATCGCGTTTTGATTGATGTTCACACCCCGCCAAAAACCTGGTGGCACGGCCGTATTACGCATCGCATGGTCAATCAACTGATTCGGAAACTCGTAGCCAAAGCCATGCTCTCCACCGTCGAACACACCTTGAAAGACGATAGGATCACGGCCTTTCTGTTGCGCGACGATTGCAGGGCGCACCGCCGCCAAGATCGATTGCCCCGACAGGCGCATATGCACGCCGGTCAAGTTTTTATCCTTATCGAAGGCGCCTGTTAGCTTGCACATCATGACCGGATGATAGCGACCCTGAGTCATGTCTTCTTCGCGTGTCCAGATGAGTTTGACCGGGGTACCAGGCATTTGCTTAGCAATATTGACAGCCTGGGTGGTGTAGTCTTGAAACGCGCCACGACGACCAAACCCGCCACCCAGATTAATTTTGTACACCTCACACTTTTCAGCGGGCAAGCCTGAGGCCGCAATCACAGCAGCTAACGAGGCCTCGCCGTCTTGCGTTGGTACCCAGGCTTCGCAACGTTCTGACGTCCACTTCGCCGTGGCGTTCATGGGCTCCATCGGAGCATGATTCAAGAATGGATAGAAGTATGTTGCCTCGGTCTTTTTAACAGCAGCGGTCAGAGCAGCTTTGGTATCACCACGCGTGTTACCGACAAACGCCTGCTCTGCAGTCAAGCCCTCTTCAAGCGTCTTGGCGATAGAAGCACTTGATAGTGTTGCATTTGGGCCCTCGTCCCACACAATCGGAAGTTGATCGAGCGCTGTCTTCGCAATCCAAAACGTCTCGGCCACAACAGCAACGGCGGTCTCACCGACCTTCATGACTTTTTTGACGCCTTTCATGCTTGTCACTTTGCTGTCATCAAAGCTTTTGACCTTACCGCCAAAC
>CAMCII010000156.1 GCA_945874505.1 Bordetella parapertussis
GCGGCCAAGCCGACGAAGGCGATGAGACCCGTGTGGGCAACAGCCGTGCCGGTTGCTAGGGCGAGCACCCCAATCAAGACGCCACGCAGCTTAGTGAGGGGCAGGCCTAGGCTTAAGGCGGTCGCTTCGCCTAGGGCCAAACCATCTAAGACCCTAGAAAAAGCCACACCCGTGGCCGTACAGACGAGCCACACAGCAGCCATGATTGCGCAAGCTGACCAACTGACAAAGGCAGTTGACCCAAGCATAAAGGCTTGCATGGTTTGCAAAATATCGGGGCGGGTCAATGAGAGTAATGACGTAAGCGCGCCCAACACGACTCCGACGATGACACCCGCCAATAACAGTCGCAAGGTGTGCTGAACACCTTTGGCCAAACTGAGCGTCAAACACACGGCGAGTACCGCGCCTACAAACGCAGCACCCGTTAGCCCGAGCTTAACGAACCATTGAGAGGCCAGGGGTGAAACCCCAAAGCCCACCAAGATTACCGCGACACCTAAAGAGGCGCCCGAGGCACTACCTAATAAAAACGGATCAGCAAGTGGATTTCGAAAGAGTCCTTGAGCGACGGCACCCGCTAATCCAAGCAATCCGCCGGTGAGTAGTGCGCCAAGGGTGCGCGGCACGCGAACGTCCCAAATAATTTGCATCGCGACAGGATCAGCGCCAAGACTAAACAAGGGGTCGAGGCCTGTGCTACCTACGCTCACGCCAAGGAGTAAAGTCGCGGCGCACAGCACGCCTAACAAGCCTGCGAGCAGTAATGCACGAGGTTGGCTCAGGTGCTGTCGTAAGGTCGAGGCACTCATAAAGCAAACCGTTTCAGACAGTCGGCCATGAGCTGCGCGGCTTGGGCCAAGCGCGGGCCGGGCCGCACCAAAATATCTTGGTCGATGGTTGCAAAGGCACAAATCCGGTTGTTTTTAATGGCCACCATTGTCGACCACCCGGGTCGCTCAAGCATGGCCGTCTGATCGCGCTCACTAATCATAATGAGATCGGGTTGTGCGCGAAGCACAAATTCGGGATTGATGCGTGGAAAGGCGTCTGACTGATCCTGCAGGATGTTTTGCGCGCCTAAGCGCTTGAGCGTTTCACCCATAAATGACCCGGGGCCTGCACCGAAGGGTGCGCGGTTCACTTCGATATAGACACGAAGTTGTTGAGTCTTTACAGGAAGCTGTTGCGCCGCTGCAGACACACCTTGGTCGATACGATGCCAAAGTGTTTTGGCCTCCTCTGGATCAACACCAAGCACTTGAGAGACTTTGTTTAAGAGTCGCTGGACATCGGCGTGGCTTGTTGTTTCGAGCGCCACGACCTTTAAACCGAGTGCTTCAAGTCGTTCTGCAATACGGGACGATTTTGCAGTGAAGACCACGTCAGGCTTTAAGGCCAAGATGGCTTCAATATTTGGATCCATACCGCCACCGAGAGTCGGCAGCTTTGTCACTTGCGCCGGCCAGTTCGAATAGCGATCGACGCCGACCAAGCGCGTGCACTGCTCAAGCGCGCAGACAGTTTCGGTGAGCGAGGGCAGCAAGGTGATGACGCGTTGTGGCGCTGTTGCCCAACGGGTTGTGACGCCGCGGTCATCTGTGACAAGCGATTGCGCGCGAGTGATTGTGATGCTCAAGCTGAGCAAGGCAAGCACGACAAACGTGACACAATTGCTGATTGACGGGGCTGTGAACGCCTTGTTGACGGCCTTAGAAGCAGTAACGGTATTCAAACAGGCCCCTTGAGCGCCAGGGGCAAGCCTGCACACATCAGCGTGACGCGCTCACAGGATGCTGCCACCATTTGGTTGAGCAACCCCAGCGTATCAACAAAGACGCGTACCTCTTGGCCTAAAGGGATGACGCCTAAACCAATTTCATTGCCAACCAAGACCAGAGGCCCGCGCGCTTGTGCGATCGCACTGCATAAATCTGTGGCTAGAGCGTGGCCCGCTGTTGACGGCAGATTATTGGTCGAGGTGTGATGATCGGTTGAGTGAAGATTATCGGTTAAGGGATGACTGTTTGTTAAGGAAGGACTGTTAATGGCTTTGCTGAGGTGGCCAGTGTGGCGAGTACTTGCCGTTGCGACGAGATCTGCGTTCGTTGGCATCAGTTGCGCAGTCAGCCACAGGGTCAGACAGTCGATCACAATAAGTTTGTCGGGATGGCTAAAAGCGTTAATCGTCGCGGCGAGCGCCAGAGGTTCTTCGATCACTTTCATGCCTGGCACGCGCGCTAGGCGGTCTTGGCGATGACGCTCAATTCGCAGCCGCATTTCGTCGTCAAAGGCCTGGGCCGTTGCAATCAGCAGGGCTGAACGCTGTGGCGCCCCAGTCAGCCAGTACTGGGCGAGCGATTCGGCGCGGCGCGACTTGCCACTCTTTTGACCACCTAAAATGAATTCACTGCGCACGACTTGAGTCATGTGGCATGGTCCACAACAACGGCATAGCCCCTCACCGCAATCCCCGACGGTGTTTGGGTGTTTCTGCAGTGAGTGTTGGCACACACTACAACCTTGTTGGCCGGTATCCGGGCTAACGAAACAACCTCTGTCGCCTTCCCAGTCGTTTGTTCAGGCGACCAGTGGCTAAGTTGACAGAAGCGAAGCTGTGAGGCTTGTTCGTTTGACCGTTGCGGGGGCAGCGCAGGCTAGACAAGGCACGCAAGTGGCAAGGTCTTTCTGCTTCCCGTTGAACTGCAGCGTGTGAACCACGCCGCGAGCACCAACAGAGCTATTTTACGGGTAAAGGCCGTTTGGGCTTTGCTGGCCCACGGTTAGATTAGTGTTTAGGTGCAACGAGCAATATAAAACTATCTTAGGCATGACGCCAGATTGATTCGGGCGGGGGTTGAACAAGTACGAGCTGCTGTGGGTGCACAGGCCGTTTAGCCAAACCGACCGATCAAGTTGATTGTGCCGTTTCCAGCGGGCGGGGGCATTGAGGCCGTCGGTGGCAGCGCAGCCGACTTCACACAAAAAATTGCAGAAGATACGGCACGCTGGTCAAAGGTCATTAAAGACGCGAACATCACGATCCAGTGAGGCAGATCACGCTTCAGTGAGCCGGCTCACACCTCGGTGGCGCAGATCATGCGCGACCGAGTCAGATCATGCTTCAGTGAGGCAGCGCGTGATTATGTCTTGCGGTGTAAAAAGCGCTCGGTTAGGTCGCCAAAATTGCCGCAGCCAATTTGCGTGAGCACAGCATCGATTTCGCGGCGCATGATGGCAAAGACTTGATCAGCACCGTCTTGGCCTAAGGCGGCGACGGCATACAGTGTGGGACGCCCAAAAAAGCAAGCTTGTGCGCCCAGACATTTTGCGGTGATGACGTCTGAACCACGGCGCACGCCACTGTCAAGCATGACGGTCATCCGGTCACCCACCGCCGCACGAATCGCAGGCAGCATCGAAATCGGCGAGGGTGCCGCGTCTAATTGTCGCGCGCCATGGTTAGAAACGATGACGCCATCTAAACCGTGTTCAGCTGACTGAAGCGCATCGTCGGGGTGCAAAATCCCTTTAATCACGAGTGGGCCTTCCCATTCGCGGCGGATTGCTGTGATGGTATTCCAGCTTGTCATGGGTGCGGGCGTGAGAGTGCCATACATATCGGCCACCTCATCGGCATTTGCGCCCTCACGCGCGTAGGGCTGCCAGTTGCTCATCATGGGCATTCCACCAGACTTTAGGTATTTTAATAACCAGCCTGGGCGGCTCAACGTGTCAAGCATGATTGAGGGCGTCATGCGAAAGGGGCGTGTAAAACCATTACGCCGATTACGCTCACGATTTGAATTGACCGGTACATCAACAGTGATCACCAAGACACCGACCTTGGCCTCGCGTGCGCGGCGCACCAGATCCATATTGATCCGATGGTCGCTGGTGGCATACATCTGAAACCAGACGTTGTCGGGTGCAATGTTTGCCGCGTCTTCAATTCTGAAATTGCTGGCACTTGATAACAAGAACGGGACATTAGCTTTTTTGGCTGCTGCAGCGAGCATGCTGTCTGCCCCCACGCGAAACAGGCCGGCCATCCCTGTGGGTGAAATACCGATCGGGCTCGAGTATTTTCTACCAAACAGTGTGATTGACTGATCGCGAGTGGTCACGTCATTGAGGTAACGTGGCAGCAGTTGGTAGCCACTAAATGCTTCGCGATTGCGCACCATACCAAGCTCGTCGTCAGCACCGCCATCGATAAAGTCGAAGGCGATCTGGGGTAGTTTACGGCGGGCCATCGCCCTGAAATCGTGCAAATTAATAGCGGGGCGCATGAGTGCTGATGTCCTAAAGGGTTTGCCTGACCGACACCTGCAGGTGGTGAAGGCGAAAAAATCATGTTAAAAGCTTAACAAAATAATACCTAATCGTTAACCGGAGACCTAAATGAAAAGTACCCAGATGTTTAAGACGTTAGCGCTGTTTGCCGCCACGGCCCTCTTTGGCTTGGGCGTTCAGGCTCAAGGGGTTTACCCCGACAAGTCGATTCGTTTGGTGGTGCCCTATAACGCAGGCGGGGGCACTGACGTACTCGCGCGCGCCATCGCGATGGGCGCTGGCAAGATCCTGAAGCAGACAATCGTCGTTGACAATAAGCCAGGTGCCAGCGGCATGATCGGCTCTGACTTTGTGGGAAAGGCTGCGCCTGATGGCTACACCATCTTGATGACTGCGGCAGACACGCATTCGATCAACCCGCACGTTTACCCTAAGATCGCGTATGACGCACTGAAAGATTTTGTGGGCATCGCGCAGATCGGCTTGTTGCCCTACGCCTTGGTGGTGAACCCTAAAGTGCCTGCAAAAAATGTGAAAGAGTTCATCGCCTTGGCACAAAGCCAGCCGGGCAAGCTGACCTATGCCTCTTGGGGTGTGGGTAGCTCAAGCCAAGTGGCAATGGAGATGCTCAAAGTCATGAGCAAGCTCGATATCTTGCACGTCCCGTTTACAGGTGCAGCACCCGCCATGACCGCGGTCTTAGCGGGCCAAGTTGACGCGATGTTTGTGCCGCTGAGCTTGGCCGTCCCGAATGCCGACGCCGGCAAAGTGGTTGCGATCGGTTTGGGCGCTCCTTCGCGGTTTGTGGGCGCACCAAACATGCCAACCTTGGCAGAGCAAGGCATCAAAGTGTATACCTCGCCTTGGATTTCAATTCTTGGACCAGCAAAAATGCCCAAGGCTGCGGTCGATGCGATTTATAACGCTGTGAATGAAGCTGTCAAAGATCCACAAATTATCGAGCTGATGATTAAAGGTGGCTTGCAGATCGACGTGTTAAATCCTGAACAAATTAGCAAAGTGCTGGTGTCAGAATTTGACCGTTGGGGCGCAACCGTCAAAGCAGCAGGGATTAAAGCGGATCAGTGATTGGCAGCTGGCAGCAGAGCGCGTTGAGCTTGAGTCAGTCGGCAAGCGCAACGCCTCTCAAATCTTGACGTGTCGTGCAGCCGAACGCGATCGAAATCTAGAATTTATTCAATTGTGCCTAAACCACATTCACTAGGAAGTCACTGATGAAATTAGCCTTTTCTCCTGCAAGTCCCTATGTCCGTAAAGTTATGGCTTGCGCGGTGGCGCGCGGCATTGATGGCCAGATCGAGAAGTGGGTGATCCCGACAACCGACGCCGCACTGGTTCCCGCCAACCCTCTGTCAAAGGTGCCAACACTGGTGCTTGACGATGGAAAAACCCTTTTTGATAGCCCTGTCATCTGTGAATATTTAGATAGCCTGGGTTCTGCCAAACCACTGTTTCCTGTGGCGGGGCCTGCACGTTGGGCTGCTCTACGCCAGCAAGCGATCGGCGATGGCATGTTGGATGCCAGTCAACCTCGCCGCCGCGAGATTGCCTTGCCACAAGACGAAGGTCGTATTGGCTATATTCAGTTGCAGCAAGGTAAGGTAAAAAACTCTCTGGACGATCTGGAGAAGGACGCTGCTAACTTAAACAAGCTCGACACGATCGGCGAAATCGCGATTGCTTGCGCGCTAGGCTATCTTGATTTTCGTTTCGCGCATGAGCCTTGGCGCCCTGGCCATCCCAAGCTTGAGGCTTGGTATGCGTCGGTTATAAACATGCCAGCCTTAGTCAAAACAGCACCTGTTGCATAAGTGTTTGTTGTTGAATGAAAAGAAAAAGGCCAAGGCATGACTGTTGAACAAAGTACGTTGTTTAGCCCTTATACAATCCGCGAAACAACGTTACCGAACAGAATTGTGTTGGCCCCCATGATGCAGTGCAAAGCCATTGATGGCTTTGCTTCTGACTGGCATTTTGCGCATTTCAGTAAATTTGCTTTGGGTGGTTTCGGTACGGTGATGACCGAGGCGATTGCGGTTGAGCCGCGCGGCCGGATTACCTATGGTGATCTAGGCTTGTGGTCTGACGAATTTATTCCAGATCTCAAACGCATTACAGATTTTATTCATGCCCAAGGCGCGTTGGCGGCGATTCAGTTAGCGCATGCCGGCCGCAAAGCCTGTTGGCAGCGTCCTTGGGAAGGCAATGGCCCGTTGACCCAGGCGGATGTTGCGCGTGGAGAGGCGCCCTGGGGGCTTGTGGGCCCCAGTGACTTGGCGGTTGGTGAGAACTATCAGACTCCTCACGCGTTATCGGTGAGTGAAATCCGTGAGATAGCTAAAAAATTTGGTCAAGCTGCTGGGCGTGCAAATGCCGCCGGCTTTGACATCATCGAAATTCATGGCGCGCACGGTTATTTGATTGCGAGTTTCTTAACGCCGCTCGTCAATAATCGGCAAGATGAGTACGGTAAAGACCGCGCGGGTCGCATGCGATTTGCGCTAGAGGTCGTGGCTGAGATTCGTGCTAATTGGCCCGCCAACAAGCCTTTATTTTTCAGGGTCTCTTCTGAAGATGGTGGTGGCGAAGGTGGTTGGGGGTTAGAGGACTCGGTGGTGCTGGGTCTCGAACTTCACAAAGCGGGTGTTGACGTTGTCGATTGCTCGTCGGGTGGTGTGCGGTTATCGGCGACGCTTGCCAATCAGGCACGCGGCCCAGGTTATCAAGTACCCTTTGCAGACCGAATTAAACACGGTGGTGGCGTGCCCACCATGGCGGTGGGTTTGATTCTTGATGCCTTTCAGGCAGAGGCTATTTTGCGCGAAGGGCGAGCCGATCTAATTGCGATTGGGCGGCAGGCCATGTTCGACCCCTTTTGGGCACATCACGCTGCACAGCAGCTCGAGGCTGATGTGCATTTTGAAAGATGGGATCCCTCGGCCGGTTGGTGGTTAGACAAACGGGTCGCAGGCTTGGCGATGGTGGGCTATGACTCAACGGGCAAGCCTAAAGCCACCACGTAAGCGAAGCCGCTAAAAGTGAGACATTAACTTGGTGAAGCCAAACATTTTGTCTTGAATGCCGTTCATGCGAAGCGCATGCCAATACGTGGCGACGTTCACACTAATGACAGGTTTGTTTAACCAGCGTTCGGCCTCATCGGCCAGGCGTGCCATGGGCAGATTGGCACCAAACTGTACGATCGCCTCGATGTCATCCCCATCGATTTTGCGCATTCCTTCAATCATGTCTTGAGCCGTCAAAATTGAGTACGACGCGGGGCTTTTGCCGCGCATGTGATTAAACCGCACCACTTCGTAGCCATGTGGATTCAAGACCCCTTGCATACGTGGCTCAATCGACGGGTAATAGGGCTCCATCACCGCGATTTTGCGCTTGATACCATGAGCTTTGAGTGCCGCCACGATGGCGTCGCTAGCCAGCGCGACCGGGATCTCCCAGCCTGCCACTTTGCGGATACGCGCTTTGAGCTCGTCGCCCCAGGCTGCGTTACCGCCCCAAATCGACAGGGCTGAAATTCCCAAGACGAAGGCATTTGGCTTGCTGTCCATGACGCGCTCTACGGCGCCTTCAAGTGCTGCATCAATCAGTTCGATTGACTTATCGAAATCAGCATTGTTATTGATCGCCATGTCAGGGATGACCATGCGCCCCAGGTGATTCGTGACTCCTGGAGGGCGCATGTCATCGTATTCGGGCTGAACGACGGTATTGGTCGAAGGTGTTGTGACGCCAAACGCCAGTC
>CAMCII010000157.1 GCA_945874505.1 Bordetella parapertussis
GAACGCTGAGGTTTCAGCGTAAAAACCAAATAACCCCGCGTCGCTACGCTCCGAAGTGATCAGGTTGGTCTGGAATGACTGTCCAGTTTGCCGTGGAATCGCTGACCAGTTTGCGGTGGAATGAGTGTCCAGTTTGAGCGGAATACGCACCCATCGCGCAACACTTCACCCGCTTCAGTAATCTCTCTAAAAGGACCGCTGGTTCGCTCAAATAGCGAAGCGCCTTCTTCTGTCAACCTAATCGTCTTTGCGCCACGCTCGAACAGTCTGACGCCCAAGGCTGACTCCAACGCCATGACTTTGCGTGACAGGCTTGCCTTTGGTCGCCCGCTTTTACGGCTTGCTTGCGCGAACCCTTTATGCAATGCAACTAATAAAAAGTCTGACAAATCGTCAAGGTTCATGAAGTTCCATATTTGGGACGGACTGTCTTAATTCTAGGTGTTTCGTTTTGATTTTGCCACCTTATCATCCTATCAGTGCTTCGGTGTTCTCTCGGTGTGACATCAAAAAAGGAAATCGACATGACCATTCTCATCACAGGCGCGACCGGAACCATTGGCTCGTTGCTGGTCCAACAACTTGCGAACCAACATGTGGCGGTGAACGCCCTTACACGCGACCCGAGCAAGGCTAAATTTCCGAGTGGAGTTACCGCAGTGTCAGGTGACATGTTGGATGTGGAGTCCATCCGCAAAGCCCTTCAAGGGGTGAGCACGCTCTTTCTGCTCAATTCTGTGTCTGCTCAAGAACTGACGGAGGCGGTATTGACACTCAATCTGGCTCGTCAGGCTGGCATCGAGCGCGTTGTTTACTTCTCCGTTTTCAATGGCGAGGCTTTCTCCAATGTCCCCCACTTCACCTCGAAGCACGCCGTTGAGCGCATGATTTCGCAGATGGGCATCCCCGCCACTATTTTGCGACCCAACTGTTTTATGCAAAACGATGCCATGTTTTTCAAAGATGCCTTGATGGGGCCGGGCCTGTACCCCTTCCCGATTGGTGATAAAGGCGTCTCTATGGTCGACGTGCGCGACATTGCCGAAATCGCAGCGCAGGCTGTGTTGAAACGTGAGCGTGCCTCCCAAGCGCTGCCTAATGAGATCATCAACCTTGTAGGTCCAGATGCACTCACCGGATCCGGTATCGCCAAGATTTGGGCAGCGGTGCTGAATAAGCAGGTCAACTACACGGGTAGTGACACTGCACCATTTGAAGCGCGACTGGCCCAGCACGCTCCAAGTTGGATGGCGATGGACATGCGTCTGATGCTTGATCGTTTTTGCTCAGATGGCATGGCTGCGAACGCTGCAGATGTAGGCAAGATGGCTGAGCAGCTTGGCCGCAGGCCGCGTTCTTATGCAGAGTTTGCTGCCGAGACCAGAGCGCAATGGGAGGCTTAAGCATCTTGCCGGCAATTTGCCGTACAATGTCAAGATTATTGAGGAGCTTGTCATGCCAGCTAAATCCCTTGCCTTACCCCGTACGACGAGACTTCAGTCTGCTCGACTGGAGGCTCGGATCAGTCCTGACCTGCATCTGATTGTCAAGCGTGCTGCAGAAATTCAAGGTCGTACGATGACCGATTTTGTGATCCATGCTCTGCAAATAGCGGCCTCGCAAACAATAGAACGCGCCGACCGCGTGCGCCTGTCAGTGCTCGACCAAGAGGCGTTCGCAAACGCTTTGATTGCGCCTGCCAAGCCTAATGCAGCACTCAAGCGCGCTTTTGCCAAGGCCAACAAGCTTCTTGCTGCGTGAAGTCACCTGTGACTGTTCGTCCAAAGGTACCTAAATTTTCTGTTTTGGCGCTAGATCTCGCTGCTGATCGCGCGAAGTTTACGTGCGGCATTGAACCACTGGATCGGTACTTTCGTACTCAGGTTAGTCAGGACATTAAACGCCGAGTGTCTGCTTGTTTCGTGGCAACCGACAATGTGGGACAGATCGCGGGCTATTACACGCTGGCCTCGGCGAGTATTTTGCTATCTGACCTACCCGAGACGCTTGCGAAAAAACTACCTCGCTACCCCAGCGTGCCGGCAGTGCGCATGGGGCGTCTGGCCGTGAGCGATTCCTTCAAGGGCAAGGGCCTCGGAGCCGCACTATTAGCCGATGCCCTCAGGCGTGCGGCCACGGCAGAGATCGCAGCGTATGCGCTAGTCGTTGATGCCAAAGACGAGGCGGCCGCCGGTTTCTACGCTCACCACGGGTTCGTCGCGCTCCCAGAACAACCACTTTTTCTCTTGCTGCCCCTTGCGACAGTCAAATCCTTGCTCGACTGATCCATATAGATTCGTGGATCGGCCTGGCTGCAAGATTTGTACATCACACGAGTGACTTCAGTCATTGGTTAGTATCCCTTCCGCAGACCAAAAGCAAAACCCTGAGATTTCAGCACCTCAGGCGGTTTGTGATGTTGTCAGCACGGCCCCGCCAAACTTAACTTTCGAACCTGCTACGCAGCGCTTCGATCTTCCACGAGCCCCCCACAGTGCGGGGCTTTGCGCGTTTGGCTCTCGCCAGAGGCTTGCGACGGCAGGCAGTAACGCCGGTCTTAAACACCACTTTTCAGAATACTTAGCGGCTGACCGATGCACATGCCTTTGCATGATTTATGTCAACTGTTGATGAAGAAAATACCAATACACTTGCTCGAATTCAAAGCCCTCACTTCCGTCGTCAAGATGACTCCACAGCGAAACCGCAAGAACAATGTTTAAGAAATTTCCTGTTCGGGGACGTACGTTAGCGATTTTGTTAGGGGCGATCCCCCTAGTTGCCCTATTTGTATTTGTTGTGTTTCGCTCCGGTCCTCTAGCCTCCATAGCAGTTACCGTTATAAGTCCAGACAAAAAGACGATCACACCTGCAATATTTGGAATCGGAACCATTGAAGCTCGCCGCACGTACAAGATCGGTCCGATTGTGGCTGGTCGCCTGATGACACTTGAGGTTGATGTCGGTGAGCGCGTGAAAGCGGGTCGAGTGATTGGTGAAATGGATCCTGTGGATCTTGACGACAGGCTCCAAGCGCAGACTGCAGTGCTCAAACAGGCCGAGGCTCAACGTTTGGACGCGAGAACCAGACAGCTTTATGCCAAGACACAAGCGAAAAGATATGAGCAACTATTGGCTGTAAAGTCTACAAGCGAAGAAACTTATGCGACAAAGAAACATGAGTACCAATTATCAGAAGCCAGTCTGAGTGCATCCGAACAACAGTATGTACGCGCCCGCTCGGACTATGAAGCCCTCGCAACGCAACGAAAAAATCTAAAACTTCTTACGCCTGTTAACGGAATTGTCTCGTTAAGAAAGGCAGAGCCAGGAACGACCTTAGTGGCGGGGCAGGCGGCAGTAGAAATTATTGATCCAACTACATTGTGGGTCAATGCGCGCTTTGACCAGGTAAGCGCCAAAGGGTTGATACCAGCATTGTCTGCCACGATAGGGTTGCGCTCTGCGCGTGGACAAATTCATGCTGGTCACGTTGATCGTGTCGAGTTGATGGCCGATCCAATTACCGAAGAGATGAGTGCAAAGATCACTTTTGATCGTCCGCTTGCGAGTATGCCGCCTGTTGGCGAGTTGGCTGAAATTACTGTCATGCTGCCTTCGCTTGACTCCGTTCAGCTCCTGCCCAATGCGAGTATTAAACGGCTGAATGGGGTAACGGGTGTTTGGCAGGTTGTGGACGGCAAATTGCGATTTACGCCAGTTAAACTTGGGGCCTCTGATTTAGATGGCTCGGTTCAAGTCCTGGACGGATTGAGTCCGGACGCTAAGGTCGTCGTGTACAGCGAACAAGCGTTGAGTGCGTCGAGCAGGATAAGGGTTGTTAAAAATATTCCTGGTACAGATAAGTGATTAGCCTCGCTGGTCGGGACATCCTGCATGGGTGGGGAAAGTTTGTCTTCACGGGCATTGGTCTGGGATTATTAATCGGTGTGACATTGACAATGGCCGGGGTCTATCGTGGCATGGTCGATGATGCCAAGGCCTTGTTGGACAATAGTGCTGCTGATCTGTGGGTCGTGCAGAAAGATACCCTGGGCCCCTATGCAGAACCCTCGAGTATTTATGATGACCACTGGCGTGCTATTCGAGGCGTTCAGGGCGTTGCAGACGCAACTAACGTCACGTATCTAACGATGCAAGTTCGTCACGGTAATCGTGACGTTCGAGCTATGGTGACTGGCATGGTGATGGGTGAGCCCGGCTCCCCAGGCGGGCCTCCATATCTGGTGGGCGGCAGGCAGATTACGAGAGGTCATTACGAAGCTGTCGCAGACCTGGCGACGGGCATCAGGATTGGCGAACAAATTAAGATCAGACGTAATGTTTATACCGTAGTGGGCTTGACCAGACGGATGATATCTTCGAGCGGTGATCCGATGATTTTCATTCCCATCAAAGATGCACAGCAAGCCCAATTTTTAAAAGATAACGACGCGATACTTGAGCAACGTCGCCGGACAGAACAAAATCCAACGCTCAACAGACCAGGATCTCCTGAGTTACTTGATGCCGTAATTGCTTCACAAAGCGTCAACCAGTTTGTGAATGCCGTTCTGGTCAGAATCAAGCCTGGCTTCTCAACCCAAGATATCGCGCAGACTATTCGTCAATGGCAGCGTTTGCAAGTCTATGATCGGGCGCAAATGGAGGACATCCTGGTAAGTAAGCTCATTGCGACCTCGGCCAAGCAAATTGGCATGTTCCTTGTCATTCTTGCAATCGTTAGTGCAGCAATTGTTGCATTCATTATTTACACACTCACCATGGGCAAGATACGAGAGATCGCGGTGCTCAAATTAATTGGTACACGTAACCGTACGGTTGCATCCATGATCGTGCAGCAGTCTTTGGGGCTGGGCTTAATTGGGTTTGTCGTCGGAAAAATATCCGCCACGTTTTGGGCACCGTTCTTCCCCAAGCACGTTTTACTAGAGACTGGTGATGCGATAAGTGGCTTTATCGCCATCGTTGTCATTTGTATTCTTGCTAGCGTTGTCGCGATCTGGGCTGCTCTCAAAGTCGATCCGGCTGATGCGATTGGAGGACGATATGAATACAACGGGGATTCGTATTGAAGGCGTGCGCAAGCGGTATGGCTCGGGCGACACAGCCGTCGATGCTCTAAAAGATATCAATATGGTGGTTTCACCCGGTGAAGTCGTGGGCCTAGTCGGGCCTTCGGGCTCTGGCAAAAGTACACTGCTGAAATGTCTGGGTGCAGTCGTGGAGCCAACGGCCGGTCGCATGACAGTGGGCGACACCATCATTTACGACAACGGATGGAAAATCAAAGATCTTCGTGCGCTGCGCCGTGACAAAATTGGCTTTATTTTTCAAGCTCCATATTTGATTCCATTTCTTGACGTGACGGATAACGTCGCCTTGTTGCCAATGTTGGCAGGTCAGCCCAACGGTATCGCTCGCAAAATGTCGCTCGAATTATTAGAGGCTCTTGATGTGGCGCATCGGGCACAAGCGATGCCTGCACAGCTTTCCGGCGGAGAGCAGCAGCGTGTGTCTATCGCGCGCGCACTCGTTAATCGTCCTCCTGTCATTTTGGCTGACGAGCCGACGGCACCACTAGACGGCGTCCGTGCGCTGGCGGTCATCCGAATTCTGAACCAGTTGGCACAGCAATATCAGACGGCCATTATTGTCGTGACGCATGATGAAAAAATTATTCCTACTTTCAAACGGATTTACCACATTCGTGATGGAGTGACACAGGAAGAAGTTGGTGAGGGACGTCCGTTCTAATGAAAAAATATATTTTCCTGCTAAATATAGTTCTGCTAAGTGGTTGTACCGTTGGTCCGGATTTTCAACAACTAGCGGCGCCGACAGTAAAGAGCTACACCGCACAGGACTTCCCCGGTAAAACAATATCCACGGGATATGCTTTTGGTGAGCAGCAAGTTTTTGACAGCTTTGTCTCGGTGCCTAAGGATTGGTGGCGTGCGCTCGGTTCGCCTAAGCTAGATAGTCTGATTGAGCGGTCGTTTCTTTCGAATCCGTCCCTTCAGTCGGCACAATCGACCTTAAAGCAGTCGCACGAAATCTATAGTGCTCGTGCAGGCTCGACACTCTACCCACAGCTAAATGCGACGCTTACCGGGCAGCGTGTACAACTCAATGGAGCAACGCAGGGACTTGCAATCAGCCCTGATATTTTTAATCTATACAACACCACAGTCGGTGTGTCGTATAACTTTGATGTATTTGGCGGTAATCGCCGCGTTCTTGAGTCATTAGCATCACGCACCGTTTTTCAAAATTTCCAGCTTGAGGGAGCACAACTGACGCTAGCGGCAAATATTGTTACGACGGCCGTCACGCAAGCGAAACTTGCCAGCCAGATTCGTGCCAACGAGGAGAGTCTGACCGCACAAGAAGGGCAGCTTGTAGTGGCGCGCCATCGACTCCGGTTAGGGCAGGCATCTGAGGATGATGTTCTGGCTTTGACGGCAGAAGCCGAACAAACCCGCGCAGGTATCCCGGTTCTGGAAACGCGTCATAAGCAAATGACGCATTTGTTAGCAACTTTATCGGGTGAGGCACCTAGCGCAGTATTAACGCCATCCTTTGAAATGGGAGATTTCTCGATACCAACAAACTTGCCTCTGTTTGTTCCTTCGTTGCTAGTCAGAAATCGTCCGGATATTCAAGCTGCAGAGGCTTTGATGCGGGCGGCAAACGCGGACTACGGGGCTGCGGTCGCCAGAATGTATCCACAGCTTAATTTGAGCTCAAGCATTGGCTCGCTGGCTTTAGGACCGGAAACACTGTTTGGTACAGGCTCATTATTTTGGCAAGTGTTGGGGCAATTAACACAACCTATATTCAATGCGGGCCTTCCTGCTGAGAGTCGTGCTGCGTTGGCTGCCTTCGATGCCTCCGCGTCAAACTATCAAACGGTAGTACTTGATGCATTACGCAGCGTTGCGGACGTTTTGCGAGCCCTCGAAAATGATGCGCGGACTTTGGAGTCTCAATCAAAAGCGAATGCGGCTGCGACGGCGCTGGCTAAGTCAGTCGAGCGTCAATATTCTTTTGGTACGGCAAGCTATCTTCAGCTACTTATTGCACAACTACAGGCGCAACGAACAAAATTTGAACTTATCGCTGCGCAGGCGCAGCGACTCACTGACACTGTTGCACTGTTTCAGTCCATGGGCGGTGGTCGATTAAATAATAGTTCGGTTGAGTAATCTTATGCTCGAGATGGTCGTTTGATCGTGACACTAAACCGTTCTAAGGTTTCCGTACAAACCGATATTTGGAAACACGGCATCCCAATGCTTGATGTCACGGCCATGCGTATTCGTAGAGTGTGAGTTTCGTTGTTAGCCTAAAGTTAGTATCTCTCCCGCAGACCAAAATAAACGTATCACGCGGATACGCAGCTTGCCGACCATCTATGTGCGCGTATCAATGGCTGCATTCAACGAATAGCGAGCTCCAATTCACTGCAGTCCAATGAAACGTCTCAATCTAAAAAATCATTTGTATACGCTTGATAAATCACAAGCTAATGCCCAATTGAAAAGCAATCAGCTTGCTGACTACGTGCATGATGTGAATCATTAGCGTGGGGGTTGACCGAAGAGGTCAGCACCGTAGTCCTCTAATAAAAAAGGTCGGTAGTTTTTTTAGACACGCATTTCTGAAATGGACTAGGTCTTAAGAAGAAAAATCATCTGCAAACTTAGTCTGGATGAGATGTTCTGTTGAACGTTGGGTAGTCATTAAAAAAGTACCTGTTGCACCTAAGGTAATGATGAATTGAAATCGTTATTTTTTCTAAATGGAAATGCTATGAAAATCGGATATCGAGCTAGGGCAGTCATGCTGTTGATTTTTCTTTCGGTTGCTACAGGTGTGTCTGCACAAGGCGGAAGTGCTGGCGGTGGAGGTGGTGGAGGTGGTGGAGGTGCTGGAGGTGGAGGCGTCGGCGGTGGTAGTGCTGGAGGTTCAAGCGGTGGTACTGCAGGGCCAGGTGCCAATGCACCATCAGGAGCTGGAACAGGAGTCGGTACTGGGTCA
>CAMCII010000158.1 GCA_945874505.1 Bordetella parapertussis
GTGCACCGCCACTATTAACCTGGGTAGCGCTGGCCACACCGCCTGAAGATATATTTAAATAACCGCGACTGTTAATCACCACCCCAGAGGCACTGTTACCAGACGCAAAAAAACTACTCGATACCCCGCCAACTATATAGTTACCACTAGCTACCTGGGCTGTTCCGCCTCCAATCGTCACACCCAACGCACCACCTGAGCTCAGCGTAATGCCAGTTGCGCTGCCACCGACCCCGACTAACCTTAGAAGACCGCCAGAGTTGACAAGCGTGCCAGAGGCCTGTCCGCCTGAGGACAACAACTGCGTCCCCCCGTTGCTCACGATGCTCGCACTTGCAAGGCCGCCCGAGCGAACAATTTGAGCGCCGCCACTGTTAATTTGAGTCGCGTTGGCGCTACCCGACGAAAAGACTACTTGATTCGCTCCACTGTTAACGTTGGTGGCACTGGCCAACCCGCCAGAAGAAATATATTGAACGCCCCCAATATTAATTTGAGTCGAGCTGACTCGACCGCCTGAGTAGACGTACTGGGCTCCGTAAATTTGTGCATCGTTTGCTGAACCACCCGAGGAGACCTGTTGAAGACCACCAAGACTGATCAAGGCAGCAGTGGCGACGCCTCCTGAAGAAACTCGCTGGACTCCACCTGACTTAACGATCGCACCACTGGTCATTCCACCTGAATAAATGAACTGCAAGGCGCCCGAATTGATGTTCGCGGCAGAATCCGAACCGCCGCTAGAAACATACTCAACTCCGCTAACTTGGGTCGCACTTGCAACACCTCCTCGCAAATGTAAAGTACCGCCAGAGTTAACCTGTGTGTCGGTCGTTACACCACCCGAGGATAGGTATTGAATACCACCGCTACTAATTTGGGTGTCGCGCGCAGAACCGCCAGTGAAGATAGTTTGAATGCCACCGCTAGAGACCTGTGTTGCGCTTGCCAAGCCGCCCGAGCTGATGAGCTGACGACCGCTACCTTTAACAACCCCTGAAATAGTGATGCCAGACGTGCCGACCGTTTGAGTGCCACTAGAAACAACTTGATTGGATACCGTTTGATTTGTAACAGAGGGCGTGTATTGAGCCTCAACCGATGACGACTGCAGGACCCCGATCGAACTAAGTAGTAAAGCCAAAAGCTTGGAGAGCTTGGGACGGGAATAAAACGAGGCCCGCAGGTACCTTCTACGTAAGCGATAAGGCATCGAGTGCTACTTTTGTAGTAGTAAAATATAGCTTAAAAAAAACTAAGCTTTATTTAGCAAGGAAATATACGGAATATACATGAGCACACAGATTATAGTAAATAATCTGTCACTATGACAATTTGTACATAAATATAATAGCGTTACGCGTGACGTTAAAATTATGAAAAGCTACGCATTACACACGCCGCGCGCATTCAGCCGCAGAACAGTACGTCTAGCGCTTGCGGATGGCATCCTCTTATAGCTCCAGCACCACTGAGCGACACGACAAGACTGCAATGGCAGCGATGGCTCAGTTGAGTGCTCTGTACTAACCCGATGCCCGCATCTGCAGGGTCCGAATAGCAAAAACAGTGACTCGTTTGGGTTAAGCCCAGTCAGGCTCATGCCAAACCACATCATTATCAATCGGCCAGACGGGCCGCGGCAAAGCTTTAAAGCTTAAGCGCTTCAAATTAGGCGTAGTCAACCCTGGGCTATCCACATCCATAATTTGCTCATCAGAAAAGAACTCGTCAAAGCCCGCACGATAGTGGCCACGACTTTTGACGATGAGGCATTGAATCTTTGAAATATCAATGCCATGCATTTCAAGCATCACGGGTTCGGCTAACTGACGGCGCAACGTGCCAACAACTACCCGCAAACCAGAATCGACTAACTCAAGCAATGCGCTGGCCCCGAGAGAAAACTTTCGATCTTTCATAATGCCGCGTCGACCCGTTTGAAAGCCATCGCGCAAACAAATAATTTTTGCGCGCGAAGCAAAACGTTTTGAATGTTCATGCTCTGTTGCGTTAAAAACAGCATCGAACACAGCGCCTTCACCCAGCGCATGCGCTTGTGCCGCCAACTCAGGGGCAATAAACACCCCAAGCACAACACCTCTGATACGCGCTTCGTGAAATGCTTGTAGCAACCAAGCAGTATTGCCCCGTCCGCCACCACCCGGGTTATCAGCAACATCAGCAAACAACATCGGTGCTAACGCAGCGCGAGCAAGTTTGACCGCCTGTTCAACTTCAATCGTATCTGCAACGTAACGCGCACGGTCAGCCCATGCCGCACGGGCTACGGTTAACGCCGCCGCGCGAGCTGCGGCCAAATCCCCGCGCGACGTCACGGTAATCGTCATGCCGCACTTCGGCACGTCTGAAAATACAAAGCCACCCGCCACCGAGACGTTTGCAATCGGCCCTTCTGAAGGCTTTTGCATCAACGAGTAAGCAAGCGTCAACAAATCAGCGTAGGGGCCGCGCGCAGACAGCAAGGTCACTGAAGGCGGTGTGATCGGCATACGGATAAACGCTTTTACCGTTTTCATGCCAGCAAACATTTCGTTTAACAGGTCAGCAGCTTCAGCGCCACGCTCGCGTTGATCGACGTGTGGATTGGTGCGATACGCAACTAAGGCATCCAGCGCCTCAACGGTTTGTGGTGAAACATTGCAATGCAAGTCGTGTGTCGCGATGACAGGGATATCGGGGCCGACGATGCTACGAATTATCGTCATCATGACGCCCTCGGTATCGTCTTCATGGTCGGCAGTCGAGGCGCCATGATTACAAACATACACCGCATCAACAGGTAGGGCAGCGCGCAGCGACGCCTCAGCTTTTTGTATGAATTCTTTCCAGACCTCGTCACTAGTTGGCCCGCCCGGTGGTGCACCAATCACGATTAAAGGCACAGGCGCCCAGTCGCCATACGAATCCATTTTTTCGTAAAACCCACGAATCTCGCCTGGCAAGTGACTGGCCTGACGCGCCAACTCAGAGATACGTGCGCCCTCTTCCCAGCAGCTTTTTTCAAAATCCTGGCGCACTGATAAGGGCGCAAAGCGATTGGACTCAAGTACAAAACCGACGATGGCGACGCGTGGTGACTTCTTAGGCATGATATTCATTATTAGTACTGTCCTCCAATACGATGTTGTGCAACAAAGTGCCTCTCACCCACCTGCACGAGAGGTAACACCACCGGTTCGTCACCAATGTTTCTAGCCGGACTCGGGATTTCAGCGACTTCAAGACTAGTGGTGCGCCGCACGTTAGGATCGGCAACGGGTACCGCCGACATCAATTTGCGGGTGTAAGGATGTTGGGGATTTTCAAAGATCGCACGACGTGGGCCGATTTCAACGATCTGACCAAGATACATCACGGCGACACGGTGACTGACACGCTCAACGATCGCCATATCGTGAGAGATAAACAAATATGACACGCCTAAATCTCGTTGCAAATCGATTAAGAGGTTCACGATATGAGCACGGATCGAGACATCCAACGCCGAAACAGATTCATCCGCGATCAAGACGCGCGGGTTGACCGACAACGCACGCGCAATACAAATTCGCTGACGCTGACCGCCAGAAAATTCGTGCGGCCAGCGTTGCGCCATCGCAGCATCCAAACCGACGCGCTCCATTAACTCGGCCACTTTGCGATCAGCCTCTAGCCCTTGAGCCAAACCTTGTATCAATAACGGCTCTTTGATGCAATCACCCACGCGCATGCGCGGGTTTAACGAGGCAAAGGGATCTTGAAAGACAAACTGTAAATTACGACGGAGCGCTTTCAGTGACTGCGTGTTGGTTGTATCAACGCGCGTCCCATCAAAGTCAATGATACCTCGTGTGATCTTGGCGAGACCCACAAGTGAGCGGCCTGTGGTTGTCTTGCCGCAGCCCGACTCGCCCACCAAAGAGAGTGTTTCACCCTCATGCAAATCAAAGCTGACTTGCTCAACCGCGTGGATGCGTTTTTTAACAAAACCAAAAATACCGCTACGCACGTCGAAGCGCGTGACTAGATTTTTAACGCTTAAAACGACTCGCTCGGTCTGGGTAGTGCTTGAAATGTTGCTCTGAGGTTCGCTCTGTAATTCGCCCTGTAATTCGCTCTGTAACTCGCTTTGTAATTTGCTCTTTGATTCGCTCAGAGTATGGCCCTGAATGTCGCTCCGTCTCGCGCCTGCTAGAGACAAGGACTCAGCCGGAGCGTTATTAAACATCCCGCCAGCAAACACACCCGGATCAACGCTCCCCGTCGAACGATTCAGCACCAAATCAAACCGCGCTGGCTGATCGGTACCATGCATCGCCCCTAACTTAGGCACGGCAGCCAAGAGAGTTTGGGTATAAGGATGCTGAGGGTTTGCAAACAGCGGAATCACCGCATTCTCTTCGACGACCTCACCGTAGCGCATCACCATGACGCGATTGGCAACCTCTGCAACAACCCCCATATCGTGGGTAATAAAGATCACCCCCATATCCATCTCTTTTTGCAACTCGCGGATCAGCTGCAAAATCTGCGCCTGAATCGTCACATCAAGTGCTGTGGTGGGCTCATCTGCAATCAGCAACGCCGGCTTACAAGACAGGGCCATGGCAATCATGACGCGCTGTCGCATTCCACCCGAAAGTTCGTGGGGATAGCGCCCTAAAATCGCACTCGAATCCGAAATACGCACTTGATCCAGAATACGTTTCGCCGCAGCGACGGCTTGCTCATGATTCACATCTTGATGCAGTTGGATCGCCTCGATAATCTGCGAGCCCACCGAAAAAACTGGATTCAGAGACGTCATGGGTTCTTGAAAAATCATCCCCATATCTGCACCCCGCATACTGCGCATCACCTCTTCAGAGGCGGCACGCAAATCAATCTGCGTGCCATCGGCGCGATGAAACAGCATCTCACCCTGATGGATGTGACCTCCGCCGAATTCAACTAGGCGCATAATCGAAAGCGACGTAACAGATTTGCCAGACCCTGATTCACCCACAATCGCGAGCGTCTCGCCTCGATCAACGTGCAGACTCAAGCCTTTCACGGCGTGCACGGCGGTGGGGCCCCGACCAAACGAGACCGATAAATTTCGGATATCCAGTACGCGCCGTTGAGACGTTAGCCCATTATCTGCCATGGCCTAAATCCTCTTTGCCATGCGTGGATCGATCGCGTCGCGCAGACCATCGCCCAGCATATTGATCGACAGAATCGTGATGGATAAGAACAAAGCAGGAAACGCAATTAAATGCGGTTTGATCTGCCAGAGTGCCCGCCCCTCTGCCATGATGTTGCCCCAAGACGGTGTCGAAGGGGGCACCCCCGCGCCAATAAACGACAAGCTCGCTTCAGCCAGAATCGCCAAGCCACAGATATAAGTTGTTTGCACAGTCAACGCCGCAATCGTGTTTGGGAAGATGTGTTTCGCAACAATTCGCAAGCGACCCGCCCCCGCAGCCACAGCCGCTTCAACATAGGGTTGCTCACGCAACGATAAGGTCAGGCCTCGCACCAGGCGCACCACTCTTGGCACTTCAGCGATGGTGACTGCCAAAATCACATTTTCCAAAGAGGCTCGGGTTAAAGCAATTAATGCGATCGCTAGCAAAATCGTCGGGATCGACATAAAGCCATCCATGATGCGCATCACAATCGCGTCAATCCACTTAACAAAGCCGACTGCCAAACCAATCACTGTACCAATCACCGCAGACAAGATGGCCACTGAAAATCCAACCGTCAGCGAGACGCGTGCGCCATACACCACGCGCGAATACACATCGCGACCAAGTAAGTCAGTACCAAACCAAAAGCGCTCGCTTGGTACTCTCGTGCGATGAATCGGCGAAAGTGCGGTTGGGTCGATGGTGCCGAGCCAAGGCGCAAAAATCGCCATTAAAAATAGCAGGCTTAGTAAAAAACCACCCACAACAATCGTTGGATGCCGCTTAAATACCTGAATGAACTTGGCCATCAGTATTTAATCCTTGGGTCGAAGACACGGTACAAAAGATCGACCGTCAAGTTCACTAAGACGTACATAAAGCTAAACATCAAGATCACGCCCTGAATGATCGGATAATCGCGTCGCAAGATCGCGTCAACAGTCAGACGCCCAACCCCGGGGATCGAGAAAACCGTTTCGGTCACGACCGCACCGCTAATCAATAACGCCACCCCACTGCCCACTACGGTCACAATCGGAACGCCGACATTCTTTAAGGCATGCCGAAATAAAATGCCTTTGTTGCTGACGCCTTTTGAACGCGCAGTACGGATGTAATCTTGCGACAAGGTCTCAAGAAGCGTTGCCCGACTGATCCTTGTGATCAGTGCCACGTAAACGCTACCCAACGCACAGGTGGGCAAAATCAAGGTTCGGATCGAGGCCCAAAACCCTTGAGAGAAAGGCACATAACCTTGCACTGGCAACCAGCGCAACTCTAAACCGAAGGCGTAAGCCAATAGATACCCCACCACGAACGAGGGGATCGAAAAACTCAACACGGCCATCATCATGATGCTGCGGTCGTAAAACTTGTTATGCCGCCAGGCCGCCAACGCGCCAAGCGGAACAGCCAGCGTCACCGACAAAATGAGGGTCATAATCATCAAAGTGAAGGTCGGCGCGAGCCGCTGACCAATCATCTGGCTGACCTGCAGTCCCGTAAACAACGAAACGCCAAGATCGCCATGCATGACTTTCCAGAGCCAGTCGGCAAAACGCACTAAAAAGGGCTCGTCCAGCCCCAACGTTTGGCGAATTCGCTGAATATCGGCGGGGGTCGCGTCTTCACCGGCGAGCAGCACCGCAGGGTCGCCGGGAGTCAGACTGAGCAAGCCAAAAACAAACAATGCCACGAAGAGCATGACCGGCAACGTCAACAGCACGCGCCTTAGGGTGTAGGCAAGCATTAAATACCTTTCGGACTGCGAGGTTTTAAGTCTAATCGATCTTATCGGGTCGCTAGCTTAGCGTCAATCTCAGGCACAATAGCTGTTATCGAAGCTGTCGGTTATTGTTTAAAACTTATGCAGACGTTGAGTATTCCAATTTTTCCGCTCGGGGCCACCTTATTTCCGGCTGGCATGATGGCGCTCAAAATCTTTGAAGTGCGGTATCTAGACATGACTAAAAAATGTCTACGAGACAACACACCGTTTGGGATTATCACCCTCGACCAAGGGGCCGAAGTGCAGGTGGCAGGCAAGCAAATCGACTTCTTTGACGTCGGCACGTTGGCCACAATCATTCATTTTGAGGCTGTGCAACCTAGCTTGTTTATGATTCGTTGTCAGGGCGGTCAGCGCTTTAAAGTTTTACAAAAAGAGCTGCAAGCTAATGGCCTGTGGCGCGCCGAGGTTGAGCTGATTGCCCCCGATGAGGTTGTCGTGATTCCTCCTGACCTCTTGCCTACCGCCGATGCGCTCACAAAAATAATTCGCACCCTTGAAGACCAAGGTATCGCCCCAGACCAACGACCCATCATCCAGCCCTATCAGTTGCAAGACTGTGCCTGGGTGGCCAACCGATGCGCCGAGTTACTTGATTTGCCTTCGCAGCAAAAGCAGCACCTTCTCACCATGGAAAACCCCAGACTCAGACTTGATCTGGTACAAGAGCTTCTTGAGGACATGGGCGTATTCAAAGAGCCTGAGTAAGTCTGCGGAACTCTTAAAATACTCTCACATTATTCAAACACTAAGTTCAGATGATTAATCATCATTTCGAAACGCAACTTAAGTTCAGGAAAACGCTATGGGGACTTTTAGAACGTTTTTGTTCGCACCCGCCAATCATCCACGACGCACCGAGAAGGCCTTTACGCTCGGGGCCGACGCCGTCATCCTTGACCTAGAAGACGCCTGCGCCGTCTCAGAAAAAGTCATCAGTCGCCCGCTCGCCTTGCAAGCCATGCAACGGCCACGCAACTGTCTGGGGTATATCCGCGTCAATCCGATGTCAACCATTTATGCCTATGGCGACCTAGTTGCAACTGTCCAAGCTGGCGTTGACGGTTTGATTTTGCCCAAAGTCGAGAACGCGGGTCA
>CAMCII010000159.1 GCA_945874505.1 Bordetella parapertussis
ATGTCGCCCTTGCTGAAACAAAAACCAAACACCAAATAACATCATGTCTTTACCATCTAAAGCCCTCACCTCTTTGCCTGAACAAATCCCTTTGCAGGATGAACTCCCTTTTCACACTGTCAGGTTTAGATCCCCGTTGCCCGGCCCGCGATTAATCATCACGGCTGCAGTGCACGGCAACGAAACCTGCGGCACATTTGCGCTGAAGCGTCTGGCGCAACAAATTGAAACAGGTGAAATTAAACTGCTGCGTGGTTTTTTAACCTTAGTGCCCGTGACAAATCCCAAGGCCTATCGCTTACAACGCCGTGCGGGTGATCGTAATTTGAACCGACGCCTGACGCCTGTTGAAACACCTAAAGAATACGAAGATCATCTGGCCAACTGGCTGTGCCCTTTGCTGGCTGAGCATGATGGCTTATTGGATTTGCATTCGTTTCAAAGTGGCGATCGCGCCTTTGCCTTGTTTGGCCCCGCTAACAATACCGGTGCGCTCGAGCCGTTTTCACAAGCCAGCACCGAAGAGGCCTTGGTGCAGCGCTTAGGCTGCAATCGCTTTGTTTACGGCTGGCTTGACACCTACGCGAAAGGCATCAAACGTCGCGCACTCGAAGTACAAGCCGGGCGCTTCACCGCAAACTCGGTGGATATCGACACAGCTTATGGCGTAGGTACGACCGAATATATGCGCTCACAAGGCGGCTGGGCGATTACTCTTGAGTGCGGACAGCATGACGACCTTGGTGGCCGTGACGTGGCGTATCAGGCCGTGCTGAATACCTTAATCCAGATTGGCTTAATACAGGGCGCCGTACCGAAACCGGCAACCAATTTTGAAGTCCTGGGGCTCTACGATGTGTTTGATCGCTTTCATGCAGACGATCAGTTTTCACAGGTCTGGAAAAGCTTTGATCCAATCACCAAGAACAGCCTCATTGGCACACGAGCCGACGGCACTGAACTACGCGCCGAACAAGACTGCTTTATTGTGTTTCCAAATAGCAAATCACAACCCGGGCAAGAGTGGTTTTATCTGGCACATGCGGGCGGGCGCCTCGGGCGCTAAAACTGTCACTCACAAGAGAGTAGGCTCGAAAAGGGTATTGACGGCTTTCTAGGGCCACAGGTGTATCCTGAGGAGGAGCCCTAACTTCAAGCAGCCCACCCGCAGAATCGTAATGTCCAACATGATCACAATTTCAAACGTTTCAAAAACCTACTCGACAGGCTTTAGTGCGTTAAAAAATATTAATCTTGAAGTCAAGCAAGGCGAGATCTTTGCCTTGCTGGGTCCGAACGGCGCCGGCAAAACAACGTTGATCAGCATGATCTGCGGCATTGTGACGCCCAGTACGGGTACGATAACCATCGATGGCTTTGATCATCTTAAAGATTACCGGCAAGCCCGAGCGCGCGTTGGCCTTGTGCCCCAAGAAATTTCAACGGATATGTTTGAAACCGTTTGGAACACCGTCAGCTTTAGCCGTGGTCTGTTCGGCAAAGCCGCCAACCCTGCTTGGATCGAAAAAATTCTCAAAGACTTATCGCTTTGGGATAAAAAAGATAGCAAAATTATTCAATTGTCGGGCGGAATGAAGCGTCGGGTCATGATTGCAAAAGCGCTTTCGCATGAGCCTCAAGTGTTATTTCTTGATGAACCCACGGCGGGCGTTGACGTGAGTTTAAGGCGCGACATGTGGCAGTTGGTAAAGGCCTTGCAACAAACGGGCGTCACGATCATTTTGACCACCCACTACATCGAAGAGGCCGAAGAAATGGCCGATCGTATTGGCATCATCACTAAAGGCGAAATTCTTTTAGTTGAAGAGACCAGCCAGTTAATGAAAAAACTAGGTAAAAAAGAATTGGTGTTGCAGCTGACGGCTCCACTGAACGCAATCCCCGCCGCACTCAGCCACTTCAGCTTATTAATCGCAAGCGATGGGCATGAGCTGATTTACACCTACGACGTCACCAGTGACGAATTTGGGATCACAGAGTTACTGTCGCGGCTTAATCAAGCAGATATCCATTTCAAAGACTTACATACAAACGAAAGCTCGCTTGAAGATATTTTCGTGAGTCTCACCACCCATCAAGCTGACTAATGATGCAAAATAATTGTCTTTGCGCTTTGCTCTCTATGCAACTTTTTACAAATTATCAACATGGCGAACCAGCATGCATTTGAATATCCACGCCATCAAAGCCATCTTCAATTTTGAGTTGTCTCGAACGCGACGCACCTTGATGCAAAGCGTCATCGCGCCTGTCATCTCGACGTGTCTGTACTTTATCGTTTTTGGCGCAGCCATCGGCTCGCGCATGACTGATATAGACGGAGTGAGCTACGGCGCGTTCATCGTGCCTGGGCTAATCATGTTGTCGCTATTGACGCAAAGTATTTCGAATGCGTCGTTCGGCATTTATTTTCCAAAATTTACGGGCACGATCTACGAATTACTCTCGGCACCGATCTCGCACTTTGAAATCGTTTTAAGCTACGTCGGTGCGGCAAGTGTAAAGTCGATTTTTCTTGGTTTAATTATTTTGGCTACCGCGACTCTGTTCGTACCCTTACAAATCGCACATCCTTTTTGGATGCTGTTTTTTTTGCTTGGCACCTCGATCACGTTTAGCCTGCTGGGGTTCATTATCGGCATCTGGGCTGATAACTTTGAAAAGCTACAAATTGTGCCTCTCTTGATCATTACGCCCTTAACGTTTTTAGGGGGTAGTTTTTACTCGCTTGACTTACTGCCACCCTTTTGGCAAAACGTTGCGCTGCTCAATCCCATCGTTTACCTGATTAGTGGCTTTCGCTGGAGTTTTTATGACGTCGGCGACGTGAGCTTTGGGTTGAGCGTGGCCATGATGCTGTTTTTTTTAGCCCTCTGTGTCGCAGTCATTGCCTGGATATTTAAGACTGGCTACAAGCTAAAGAATTAGTGCGTCGTGAGCGTCGCTGCAACATGAGCCAAACAGATCGTGCGCGAGCGAATGACTTTAGTCATCGCCCTCTATCTCTGTAGTGAGTTCAGTTTGTGGCCCCGTACCCAGCTAGCCACTCGGTCAACACAGCAGTGCCTTGCAGAAAATCATCAATCGACATCTCTTCGTCGGGATGATGACTCCCATTTGGATTACGAATAAATACAAAACCAAAGGGTATGCCGGCTGCGCAAAACGCTGCAGAATCATGCGAAGCGGGGCTAGGCAAATCGCAGACCTTCATGTCTAAGCGCTTGGCACAGTCTCGCAATTGCTGAGTGATTGTGGGATCTGCTTTAGCGACTTTAGACGAAGCACGAACACCAAAATCAAATTTCACGCCACGTCTTTTTTCAATTTGCTCAACCATCGCCATCAGTGCCTGCTCTAACTCAACGACATCTGCGTCATCGTAGGCTCTGACATCTAAACTAAACTGAAACTCACCCGGGACGATGGTCATACCGTGGCGTGCGGGGTTTGTTTGAAATTCACCAAATGTGCAGGCCATTAAGCGGCCCTCGGTCTCCCATTGCTGCCAAAGCGTATCAAGCCCCACTGACAAATCAGCACCCGCTAAGGCCGCATCGTGCCGAAAACGCCGGCCAAGCCCAACGTGGCCGTACTCACCAGTGATCTTCACTCGCGGAAATCTAAAGTGTCCAGGTACGCCGGTGCCGATCGCCAACGCATAACCCGTTAAGGCAAGGCTAGGCGCCTGTTCGATATGCAACTCTAAAAACGCTTTTACGTTTTTTGGACTGAGGTACGCAACACCTTTCGCGACAGCCTCGGGCTCTGCGCCCGCCTCGCGCATGTGTTGTTCAAGTGTGCGGCCGGTATCGATACGCCGCTGCTGTAAGGCGCTTGCCGGCAGGGTGCCTAAGGCGCCTCGACTACCGACGTAAGACACTTGAAACCAGATACTTTCTTCGGCTCGGATCCCCATCACCACAACATCGCAGTTGAGTTTCAGCCCAGCCTGCTGCATCGCTTGTACAGCAATCAAGCCTGCCATGACCCCGGCCGCACCGTCGTAATTACCGCTACCCAGCACTGAATCAAGATGCGAACCAATCACGATTGCGGGTGCCTGACGATCAATGCCAGGCCACACCATATAGGTGTTGCGCATATGATCGTGCCTGATCTCTAAGCCAAGACTGCGGGCGTGTTTTTCAACGAACTCATGAGCAAACTGCTCGCCCTGCCCGTAGGTGTCACGCGTCACACCTCGATTAACGACATCAACGCTGCCAGCACGCAAGTCATCGAATAATTGGTTGGCCTGGAGATGTAAATCGAGTACGTGGTTTTTAACCATGTGCATTTTTAGCTTATGAAGAGAATTGTGTCGAAGTCGCTTTGATTGTAAAGCCTCAGTGACTTGAAAGGGTCGATTCTCGCGCTGCACGGGGCAAGCTCTTGGCAACGCTTATTTCAAACAATTACATTGCCATGACTACAAAATTGTAATGATTTTTAAAGCCTACACACCAGACAAAATCAACTGAGAGGCTTTTTCGGCGATCATAATGACAGGCGCATTCGTATTACCTGATGTGACATTTGGCATGATCGCCGCATCAACCACTCTTAAGCCCCCCAACCCTCTCACCCGCAAATGAGGGTCGACCACCGCTTGAGCGTCTACGCCCATCTTGCATGTACCGACTGGGTGATACATCGATTGCGCCTGCGCACGAATATAGTCAATTAACTGCTCATCAGACACATGTTGCGAACCCGGCATCAACTCGCCTCGATTGTGTTGAGCAAAAGGACTCTGTGAAAAAATCTTTCGAATTAAACGCAAGCCCACTAACAAAGGAGTCACGTCACGCGGGTCGGTCAAATAGTTTGCCTGCATACGTGGCGCCTCATAGGGGTTTGCAGAGCGCAACGAAATCGAACCAACAGAGAAGGGCTGTAACACCCCACAAGACGCCGTCACCGCCGGGGCTTGATCGGCCTTAAACATTCCGGCCGACGAATACATACTGAACGGCCTCATCTGTATTTGCAAATCAACTTTGTCATTGTTTGCACCCGAGCGGGCAAACAGTGCAACCTGCGCCGCCGCTGAATTTAACAAACCACGACGTGTGAATAAATACCTCAGCACGTCGGGAACCATTCTGATCGGGCTCGCGATTTTTTTATTAATCGAGTACTCGGGATCGACACTCGCCAAGTAGTGCACGTAGACGTGATCCTGCAGATTCATTCCAACGCCAGGTAGATCATGAACCACAGGGATTCCAAGCGCTTGCAAGTTCTTTGCATCACCCACACCTGATAGCATCAACAACTGAGGAGAATTAATGACGCCAGCGCTTAGGATGATTTCTTTGGCATGGGCAGTATGACTCACACCATTGACGGTATATTTGACTCCTACTGCTTGCTTATCCTGAAAGAGAATTCTCTCGGTCATCGCTTGCACTTGCACTTTTAAATTTGATCGCGAGCGAATTGGTTTTAAAAACACTCTGGCGGTCGAGGCACGCACCCCGCGATCAATCATAAGCTGCACAAAGCCCACGCCCTCTTGTACGGCACCATTGAAATCTAAATTGTGAGGCACACCAGCGTTGATTGCGGCTTGTACAAACGCTGACGAAGCCGCATGAGGCTCTTGCAAAGGCGAAACAACCAACTCACCCGCGGCGCCATGCAATTGCGTTTCACCTAGAAAATGTTTTTCAGTGCTTTTGAAGTGGGGCAGGACATCGCTCCAGCCCCAGCCGATATTGCCCGCATCGCGCCAACCGTCGTAGTCAGCAGGCGTGCCACGCATATAGACATGCCCGTTGATTGAACTGCTACCACCGAGTGTCTTACCTCGAGGCCAAATAATCTGACGATTATTTAAACCAGGTTCTGGTTCAGACTGATAACCCCAAGAGACGATGGGGTCTGTCACCACACGCGCCACGCCCGCCGGAATCTTTAACCAGGGGTTTCGATCTTCAGGGCCAGCCTCGAGTAATAATACTTTAGCACTTGGGTTTTTCGACAAGCGATTGGCTAACACGCAGCCAGCCGAACCTGCCCCCACGATAATAAAATCGAATGTCTCTACCTCTGCCATGGTTATGATCCATCAACCTACTGTGCTGTCCAACCACCGTCAACTTTGAGGCAAGTGCCTGTCACCATCCGGGCAGCAGGTGACGCCAAATACGCTACGGCTGCCGCGATATCTTCAGTCTCAGCCAGATGACCTAGCGGAATCTTAGAAAATAAAAATGCACGCTTCTCGTCGGTGTTCACAACCTGCCGAACCAAAGGGGTGTCTACAAACGTCGGCGCCACGCTATTGACTCGAATGTTTTGCTCGGCAAGCTCAATGGCCATCGCCTTCGTTAAACCTTCAATCGCATGTTTTGTCGCGCAATAGACGGTTCGGTTGGGTGAGCCAATATGTCCCATCTGTGAAGAAATGTGAATCACAGACCCACCTTTCTTGACGCGATCGGGATCCTGCAACATCTTTTTAACCGCCGCTTGCGCAGCGATAAAACATGAACGAATATTCAAATTCAGTAAATGATCAAGATGCTCATCTGACACCTCGATCATTGGCTCTGGAATATTAGTGCCCGCATTGTTCACCAAAATATCCAGGCGCGGCAACTCGTCAATAATCGCTCTGAGCGCTTTCGAGTCAATGACATCACATTGCCGAATTGACGCCCGACCGCCAGCCTCAGTGATCTGTTGCGCAACCGTTTGAAGTTCACTGAGCGTACGCGACAACAATACCACCTCGGCACCCGCCTCGGCTAAATAGCGAGCGATGGTCGCCCCGATTCCACGACCGGCTCCAGTCACAAGTGCAATTTGGCCATCTAAACGCAGACTTTCGAAGAAGCTCATGAGTCACTCTTTTTTGGGTTGACGTGCACACAAATATTCATACTCATACTCACCTCAGTTCAATTCAGCTCAGTGTTGATACAGCAGGCGTGGCAACCAAAGCGAAATACTCGGAAAGCCGATAATCATCGCCAGCGCCAAGACCTGAATCACCATAAACTGACCCATGCCGCGGAAGATCAAGCCTAGGTTCCAGGCAGGCATCACAGTTTTTAGGTAGTAGGCCGACATTGCCACAGGCGGGCTCAAAAATGCTGTTTGCAAGTTCACCGCCAAGGTCGCGCCAAACCACAGCATTAGTTCGGCCTTCGACAATCCAACGTCAAGCTTTTGAATCACCGGAATAAAGATCGGCACAAACACCAAAATAATGACTGGCCATTCAAACGGCCATCCCAACAGAAAGACAATGAACATGACCAGCATAAACTTGCCCATGCCGGACAGCGGTAAATCGTTCAACAGTGTTTCGATCAAACCTGCCGAACCAAGTTGAACAAAGACCGCACCAAAAATATTAGAGGCCATCACCAACAGCAGCACCATCGCTGAGGTCAACAGTGTGCTGCGAGCTGTTCCTTTGATCGCGGGCAAGGTCAACTTTCCGTACATGGCAGCGAGGATCATCGAGCCAAGCGCGCCGCATGCCGCAGCTTCGGTGGCAGTCGCCAACCCCGTCAAAATGGTGCCTAGCGTTGAGCCGATTAATAGCAACAAAGGCACAATGCTAATGACTACCTCTTTAAACAATTTAAAGTTGTAGCCCATGCGCTCTTCTTTAGGCAGAGGCGGACCAAGCTTTGGATTAATGAAACTGCGAATCAAGCAGTAACCGATATACAGACAGGCCAATAAAAATCCTGGACCAAATGCGGCTGCGTACAGCTTATTCACAGGCACACCAAGAACTGGCCCCATCACCAACAACATAACGCTTGGGGGGATCAAGATCCCAAGTGTGCCGCCAGCTGCAATCGCACCCGCAGACATCTGCGCATCGTAGCCAGCCCTCATCATCATGCCGCCGGCCATAATCCCTAACACGCTCACGGCAGCGCCAACAATCCCTGTGGCCATCGCGAAAAGCGTCGCGGTCAACAGCACCGCCAAGTAAAGCGATCCGCGTATCGGTGCAAA
>CAMCII010000160.1 GCA_945874505.1 Bordetella parapertussis
GGCTTGGTAAAGCTCCCAGTTACTGGTAAAAATTCCGCCGTCTTTATTGCTATCCGAATACCCCAACATGATGTCTTGCTCGGCGCCAGACCGTTGCATCATGTCTGCGACGCCAGGCAAAGCATAAAACTCACGCATGATACGAGCAGAGTTGCGCAAGTCTGCAATTGTTTCAAACAACGGAACTGTAATTAAATCAACAACGGCTTGGTCGTCAAGGGTGCGTCGCAACAACCCAACTTCTTTCTGCAGCACCAACACCTCAAGCAAATCACTCACATCCTCTGTGTGACTGATGATGTAGTGTCGAATCGCCTCTACCCCGTAGATTGTTCGCGACTTGAAGGCCTCTTCAAAAATCGCCAATTCAGCCTGCGTGTGGTCAGAATACGCGAAGCCATGAATACGCAAAGGCCTAGGGTCTTGCAAAACACTCAAGAGCACGGCGCGTTTGTCGATTTCATTCAGACTTGAATAGGTTTTCTCAAGGCGCGCCTGATGAAGCAACTCTGCAACGACTTTCTCGTGTTGATCTGAACTTTGACGTAAGTCAACAGAGGCCAGGTGAAAACCAAACACCTCTACAGCCCGAATCAGAGGACGCAGGCGCTGCGCAGACAGCGCTTGTGCGCTTTGGCTATGCAGTGATGCTTGAATCACCTGCAGATCACACAAGAATATTTGCGCGTTTGGATAAGGATTTTGCGGATCAACCGCATGCCGTGCGGCATCACCACCAGTCAAATATTTTAAAGTGGCGGCCAAGCGAGCATACATACCGGTCAACGCACGTCGGTATGGCTCATCGAGACGATGAACACTGGCATCGGGCGAGCTTTCTGCCAAGACCTGCATCTCAGCAGGAAACTCAACCAGCATGGACGAAAGCGATAACTCGCCGCCAAGATAATGCACTTCGGTCAAGTAATAGCGCAAGACCATTTCTGCCTGGCGCTTGAGCGCCTGGTTCAGTGTCTGCGCATTGACGTTTGGATTGCCATCTCGGTCACCACCGATCCACTGGCCCATACGCAAAAACGGCGCGACTGGTTGCTGCCCAAGCGACTCTTCAAGCGACGCATAAATTTTGGGGATTTCGGGCAAAAATGTGGATTCGTAATAGCTCAACGAATTTTCAATTTCATCTGACACGGTGAGCTTTGATAGTCGTAACAAACGCGTCTGCCACAGTTGCATGACGCGGGCACGCATGCGCGCTTCATTCGCCGCCAATTCGCGCGGCAGCAGCGCATCTTTGGATGCGTGAGGATCAGAACCACGCGCCTTGATGTCATCGCGTTCGTTTAATAATTGAGCCAGGCTGCGCTCGGCACTTAAGATACTTTGACGCTGAACTTCAGTCGGATGCGCCGTTAACACAGGCGAAACAAAACTATTCGCCAGTGTTTGAGAGATGACTTTATTTGTAATGCCCGCAGTGCGCAGCCGTTGTAACGCGACCTCAATGCTCCCTTCTTGCGCGTTACCCGCACGCTCATGAATCATTCGCCGCCGGATATGGTGCCGATCTTCGGCTAGGTTCGCCAGATGACTGAAAAAAGTAAATCCACGAATCACGCTCACAGCACGATCGCTCGGCAAGGCTTTCAAAAGTTTTTTTAGCTTTTTATCTGCCTCATCGTTTGCGTCAAGCCTAAACGAGACCGAGAGTTGACGAATATTCTCGATCAGTTCGTAGATCTCTAGACCCTCTTGTTCACGAATGACATCGCCGAGCAAACGCCCAAGCAGGCGAATATCTTCAACGAGTGGGCGCTCGTTATCGCGCGATCGAATTTTTGAAGTGGCGGCAGTGGCGTTGAGCATCGCGATCCTAACCAGATTAAGGGCTTCGAAACACTCGCGAGCGCAGTATGCCAAAAGAAAAAACCGCAATCCATGGCGCATCGGGCATCGCTTGTGTGGAAAGGGTCGCTTATTGAGCTGCTGTCTCTACAGCAATACAACCTCTATAAGGTAAATACTACAGGTCTTATGAGATTTTTCCAATCAAAAAAATGTAACTGCGAACGCTAACCGCAGACCTAACCGAGCGGCTCTCGCTCAGCCAAATGACTCTTGCTCGGCCCAAGTGAAGTATGTATCTTTCAGACAGATATTCATAGAAGATCTCCTCAAAAACAGACATCATGATTGATGTTTGCTGTAGGGCTAGTATGGCGCCGGTGAATCTGACACTCAAGCAGCCCATTGTTCGAAAATGTTTCAGCTGATTTCGAGGGGTTTCAAGCGGCTGCACACACGATATCCTTAACGCTCAGGTGCCTACTCGGAACTAAGTTTGGCTTTAAAAATGAAAATTTCAAACCATTCGCAACTCAGGAAGGGCTAGGCAGTTTTGCCCCCTGATTGAGGTTGGGACTGACCAGATTCATTAAAATTTTTAACCTTGCTCTCTCACTAGAATTACATCAAATTTTGACAAGTTTATGTTAGCCTTTCGGCGTAGCAAAATAGGTTAGCGTAGCAAAAAACGTTCTCTTGACTGCACATGCTTGTTTAGATCAGTCAATGATTTTTTAATCTAGACGAGTTCTCACAAATGACCCGTATAAAAGCAATCGTAGCCACCAGTTTGAGCATGGCTTTCGCCAATTTCTGTTTCGCTGCCGACCCCGCGGCCCGCGCGCAAGTCGCTGATGCAAACAAGGCAGCAGCCTCTGCTCCTCTGGATAAAGAAGAGATGGCTAAGCAGTTGGCCAATCCCATCGCAAATATGATTTCGATGCCTATTCAGTGGTCGTATGGTGGCAAGATGGGTGCCGACCAGAAAGGTAGTAATCAAACACTCTTGCTTCAACCTGTGGCCCCCATTAATTTAGGTGGCGGAGACCTTTTCATTGTTCGGCCGATTCTCGCGTCAGTGGCAATGAATGACATCAACGGGTTTTCTGGCAGCGCCGTCGCCAACGTCACCCTCGAGTCTTTCTATGCTCCTAAAACAGGATCCTCCTGGATTTGGGGTGTCGGGCCGTACGCCACTGCGCCGCTCAATCAGACTGGTAATTTTGGCTCACTACAAACTGGCGTGGGCGTAACCGGAGTCGTTTTAAATCGAGACGGCCCTTGGACGTACGGCATCTTGGGTTATCGGTCATGGAGCGCAGGCGGCAACGCAACATACGGCACACAAAACAATCTCTACGGACAGCCATTTCTTGCTTACACCACCAAGAGTGCCTGGACGTATTCCACCAACATGCAAGCGCTCTACAACTACGACACGGGCCGTACCACAAATCCTCTTTATGTCGGCGTATCTAAGCTAGAGGTCTTTGGCAAGCAACCCGTGCAGTTCAGTCTGGGTGCAACGTATTACCTAAGCTCAACACCCGAAGGGCCACAAGGTTGGGGCGCACGGGCAACACTGACGTTCGTTTTTCCTGAGTAAAGCGCTCAGCGCCGCTGTTTAAACCAGTTCATTCTTTGGGTGCTGGCATTGAGAGTCGGCACAGCCTCTTCTTTTCACACTTGCCTCGTTTGCCTAGTGTGAGCTCTTCCATTTTCCTGCAAAAATTATGCGACTCGCACAACAAATTCTTAACTGTTTTTTTCCCTTTTTTTGCGTGGCAGCTTTCGCAAATCCTTCAACGGTGTATGTCAATGGCGACATTCTCACCATGCAAGGCGACAGTCCTCACTACGTCGAAGCGCTTGTCGTGCAACATGACAAAATTTTGTTTGTCGGTGACAAGGTGCAAGCGTTGGCCCAGGCGGGCGCTAACCCGACCCTATATGACCTGAACGGTCGCACGTTAATGCCAGGTTTCATTGATAGCTGGGGGCATTTTTCACTGATTGCCCAAAATACACTTGGCGTGAACTTAGGTTATTTTGCGCAAAATCCACCCAAGACAAAAGCTCAAGCGCTTCAAAAACTGCTCACCGAGGGCAAGCTATTTAATGGCTGGATTATTGGGTCTGGCTACTCAGAAGCCATGCTATCTGACGGAGGCCTGTCGCTAGCAGATTTAGACAAGGCTTTCCCAGACCAACCGCTACTCATACAGAATATTTCAACCTTGACAGGCCAAGTCAATACAGCCGGACTGAAAAAACTTGCAATCACCCCGGCAACTCAGGCCGTCGGAGGGTTCATACCCAAAGACCCCAAAACTGGGGCGCTCACCGGAGAACTCGTGGGCTCGCCCTTCATGGATTCGGTGGTGCGTGCGGTCGGGACATACTCTCAAGACATCACCTTTGACACCTACCGCAAGGCCGAGCACGTCTATCTTTCAAATGGCTTCACCACTGCACAAAGCTATGAAGCGACAATCGATGACATGAATAAGATGCGTACAGCAGTCGAGCAGAAAGTGATTTCACTTGATCTGATTGCACTGCCAGCGTACGACGTGGTGGATGAGATTCTTAAAACTACGCCAAGTTTTCAGTTCGGCGCTTATAGCCAAGGGGATAGAGGTTTTAAGGTAGCAGGCATCATGGTCGCTACCGATGGCGCACCACAGCTACGCTTTGCCTACTTCACCAAGCCCTTTTTAGATACGACTGGCTTTAGCCCAGACTGGCGTGGCTTTCCCTTCACCTCACAAAGCACGGTAGACCGCTACGCCAAGCTCGCTTATGAAAAAAACATTCAGTACTTTGGTTACAGTAACGGAGACGCGGGAATCGACATGACTCTTTCGGCTTTGAACAAAGCCATGAAAGACACGGGCGTCACTGAAGATCGAAGACCGGTCATTTCTCATTCATTCTTTGTCCGCGATGATCAACTGGCGCAATACAAAGACAAAAAAATTATGGCCATCACGCTGCCGAATCACATCTGGCTGTATGGCGACGTCTACCTAAAAATACTGGGCGAAGAGCGCGCCAAAAATATTAGCCCTTTGCGTTCTGCAAGTCAGCTGGGTGTCAAAATTGGGATTCATAATGACACGCCCTCGTCTGGCCCGAATGCTCTATTTTCGGTGTGGAGTGCAGTCAATCGTAAAACCTTCAGTGGCAAAACACTCGGCGAAGAGCAGAGGATTGATGCGTATAAAGCACTGCAAGGCTTTACGGTGAATGCTGCCTATCAATACAAAGAAGAGACGTCTAAAGGTTTGCTTGCAAAAGGGATGCTGGCCGATTTAGTCGAGCTTGATCGCAACCCCTTAAAGGTCGATACCGACGAAATTAAAAATATCCGTGTGGTGCAGACAGTTAAGCATGGTAAGCAGTTGTACAAGGCTCAATAGTCGCTCGCTTGGCATAGGTTACCTCTGCACCTGAACATCTATGAAAAAAATTATTGCCATTTCCTCGCTACTCCTCTGTCACTTCACAGGTGCGCAGGCCCAAGACAGTCTTACTGTCTACGGAATTATTGATATTGGTCTGCAATACGCGACGGTGAATCAAACAAGAGACCACGCCGTTCAAAGTAATCAGTTTTTCGGGGTCTCTAGCGGCGTACAAAGCGGCTCGCGCTTTGGCCTTCGCGGCACGCATGCTATGGGTGGCGGTTTTGAAACGGTCTTCACTTTAGAGAATGGCTTTGACGCCGGTACCGGAGAAGCTCAACAAGGAGGCAGGTTATTCGGACGCCAGTCGACCGTTGGCATTAAACACAACGATATTGGGCAACTGGATATAGGCCGTCAGATCAACCTAGCCTCTAATTATTTTTTACCGGTCGACCCCTTCATCGAAGGCTTTGGACAAGCCAACATTGGCGCCTCGTTTGGTTCAGCGAACACTGTGCGCTATAGCAACATGGTGATGCTGCAAGCTCAAGCGACCAAATCCTTAACCATCGGTGCGGGCTACTCCTTCGCGACCGAACTGACCGGCATCTACGCGAACAACGGCCTCTGCTCGAGCGGTATATGCCAAGCGATCAATCAAAATTCTCAATTTCAAACGAACAACAACCTACGCGCCCTCACACTGGGTGCAAAATACGCTAACGGGCCGCTTCTTCTGGCCGTTGCCTACGATCAACTATGGGGTCCTGACAATATTCCGAATGGCCCACCTAAGCCAAACCCCACGGCCTGGCTGGCGGGCGGGGCTTACGACTTCAGGGTCATCAAAATATCCTTCGCCTACGGCCAAACACGAAACGGCACTTGGAATGGTCAACCCGTGGGCGCAGGTACAACGCCCACCAGCCCGCTTTCAGACGGCTCACTGGGGTCAGGGGCACTCTTCTTGGCTGGAGCCGCTGCCAGTTCAATGATGTTAGGCATGACGGTCCCGATTGGCGAAGCAAGCATTCTGGCGTCGGTACAGCGCTTACAGCAACAGGGCGATGCAGTGCCCAGTACGCTAACTGGGCCTCAAATGGTCTATAGCGCCGCATACCTTTATAACTTTTCGCGGCGCACCAACATTTACACCTATGCGTCATACGGAAACAATTACGCAGCCGTTCGAGCAGCACAAAGTACTGTAGTAGGTGTCGGAATCAGGCATCAGTTTTAGACTAACAGTAGTTTTAGACCATCAGTTTTAGAACAATCTTACATGAGTCACCAACAACAACACTAGAAGTGAAACATTGACGCCGCTTGAATATTGACTGGTCAATTTTGATTCGACGGCAGTAAAAGTGAAGCACAAAAACTAGTAGTCCAACGCTCTATCCTTTCCAGGAAAACCATGACAAACGAAGTCGCTCCAAAAATACTTGATTTGCCCATCGGCCTGACAGCAACCGGCCTGCGAGAAGAGTTCGATAGCATTGGTAAAGTTCAAGTCCCAGCAGATCACTATTGGGGTGCTCAAACACAACGCAGCTTGATCCATTTCAATATCGGTCACGACAAGATGCCTAAAGAGGTGTATCACGCCTACGGCTATGTCAAAAAAGCTGCCGCGGTGGTCAACACCAAGGCTGGGCGTCTTCCTGCGTGGAAGGGAGAATTAATTCAGAAAGTTGCCGACGAAGTCATCAGTGGCAAGCTCGACAGCGAGTTTCCGTTGTACGTCTGGCAAACAGGTTCGGGCACACAATCAAATATGAATTTGAACGAGGTGATTTCAAACCGCTGCATTCAACTCGTGGGTGGCACCTTAGGCGCGCAAGAGCCGATTCACCCCAATGATCATGTCAACATGGGTCAGTCGAGCAACGACACCTTTCCGACAGCCATGCACATCGCTGCCTACAAAATGGCAACCCAGAAAACGATCCCTGCATTACAACGGCTTCGTGATGCCTTGAATGTTAAATCGCAACAATGGTCAACCATTGTCAAGATCGGCCGTACCCATCTTGAAGATGCAACGCCGTTGACCGTTGGACAAGAGTGGTCTGGCTATGTTGGTGCGCTGGATGATGCGATCGCTGATGTGACCTATGCCACGCAAGGGCTTCTGCAAGTGGCAATGGGCGGCACCGCTGTTGGTACCGGGCTAAATTCGCCCGTTGGCTTTGGCGATGAAGTTGCGGCAGAACTGACTAAGATGACTGGCTTTGCAATCAAAACAGCGACCAACAAATTTACCGCTCAAGGCACCTTGGATCGTATGGTGCGCGCCCACGCTGCACTCAAGTGCGCCGCCGTATCTCTGTTTAAGATCGCGAATGATATGCGCTGGCTTGGCTCGGGCCCACGCACAGGTTTAATGGAAATGACGTTTCCGTCGAACGAACCAGGCTCGTCGATCATGCCAGGCAAAGTCAACCCCACACAAGCCGAAGCCATGCTGATGGTTTGTATTCAGATTATGGGTTCAGACGTTGCAGTGCAAATGGGCGGTTCAGAGGGCAATTTTGAGCTCAACGCTTTTCGACCAGTTCTCATCAGTAACTATTTGCACTCAGCATTGATTATGGCGGACATGTGTGATCACTTCCGCGAGTTCATGATCGAAGGTGCTGTTGTCAATGAAGCGCAACTCAAGTCAAATATTGACCGCTCGGTCATGATGGTGACTGCCCTGTCGCCTGTTATTGGTTACGACAAAGCTTCAGAGATTGCACACTATGC
>CAMCII010000161.1 GCA_945874505.1 Bordetella parapertussis
AATGCCATTGCACCAGGTGCCACAGGAACTGATCGGGTGTTAACCCTGCTAAAAGATGACGGCGTCACATCAAAATTTTTATCTGGGCAAATGTTTGGTGTCGTTCCACCGAAAGATGTTGCGTATGCCGCGTTATATCTCGCCTCGGACGAGTCTTTGTCAACCACAGGACATATTCTGACTGTTGATGGTGGACTCACCATAAATTGAGGCGCGCAGACAACATGACAACCAATGAGCTAGCAGCCTGGCAGCCGCGTGCAGAAGATCTGACGGATTCAAATATTGCGCGTTTGATGCAGCGTTTGGGTTTTACCGATTACGAAGCCTTTTACCGCTTTTCAATCAAGCAGCCCGCGCAATACTGGAATGAAGTCAACGCGTTCTGCGGCATCGTCTGGTCGAAAGACTATACACAATACATTGACACTTCAAAGGGTCTAGAGTTTCCCCGTTGGTTTACAGGTGGCGAACTCAACTGGGTGGATACCGTATTGCGCTGGTCTGACAACCCGGCAACGGCACAGCAACCAGCACTCATCGCTGAGCGCGAGCAAATAGCAGCTGAAACCGTCACCTTTGCAGAACTCAAAATACGTATCCAAAATTTTGCTGCGGGCATGGCCTCGCTCGGTCTTAAACGAGGCGATCGTGTCGGTCTGTTGCTTGAAAATGGTATCGAAGCCAACGTGACGCTTCTTGGCCTCTCGTACCTCGGGGCAATTGTTGTGCCACTATTTAGCGGCTTTGGTGTAGATGCCATTGTGGCGCGGCTATCGTCATGCACTGCTCGCATGCTAGTTGCCTCAACAGGCTTTAGCCGTCGTGGCAATTTTGTTGATGCACGAGCTATCGTCGAAGCCGCGTGCAAACAGTTGCCTACGATTGAAACAATCATCTGGAAGCATTCACCCGAGGGCCCATCCTTAAGCGCGGATGATATCAGCTGGGCGCATGTTGCAAACAACACCCCTGGTCAACATACGCCCTCGGCGCGCATGTCGCCCGATGACCCCTTTATGGTGATCTACACCTCGGGCACAACTGGCAAACCCAAAGGTCCGGTTCATACGCACGGCGGCTTTCCGTTAAAAATGGCACATGATTCGCTAGTGCACTTTGACATCCGACAGGGCGATGTCGTGTGCTGGCCTGCAGACATGGGTTGGATTGCGGGCCCGCTTGTGTCAACGATGGCGCTTTTAAATGGCGCCACCTTAGTCACCTATGACGGCGCGCCAGACTATCCAGATTGGACACGTATGGGCACACTCATCGAGCGCTATGGCGTGACGGTGTATGGTGCTTCGCCTACGCTCATTCGTGGCTATGCCAGCCACGCCGATATTGCACTACAACCCGACCTCTCTTCAATACGCTTGTTGATCACGGCCGGAGAACCCATTGATCCTGTCCATTTCAAATGGTTCGAAACACATTTCGGTCACGGAACCTGCCCGATCATTAATGTCACCGGCGGCACCGAAGCAAGTTGCGCGCTGCTGTCTAGCGTGGTGGTCAAACCCATCGCCGCCGCCTCCTTCAACACAGCAAGCCCAGGTGTCATGACTGATGTGGTCGACGCCGCAGGCGACTCGGTGCGCAACGCAATCGGAGAGTTGTCGATCCGCGCTCCCTTTGTGGGCATGACGCACTCATTTTGGATGGACGACGAGCGTTACCTAGACTCTTATTGGCGAGCAATTCCTGGCCAATGGATTCATGGCGACTTAGCCCTGCACGACGACAAAGGTTATTTTTATATTTTGGGTCGTTCAGATGACACACTAAAAATAGCTGGTAAGCGTTTAGGCCCGGCCGAAGTCGAAGAAATTTTGCTTGCACTCAAAGACGTGAGCGAAGCGGCTGCGATCGGTGTGTCGGACCCAAGCAAGGGTCAAAAATTAGTGATTTTTGTGATTGCGTCGCCTGATTACAAAGGCGAACCATCCGCTCTTGAGGCGCTGATCAAAGATCATGTCGCGGACCGAATGGGTAAACCCTTTCGGCCAAGCCGCGTCTACGTCATGAAAGACTTACCTAAAACTCGTAGTCAAAAAGTCATGCGGCGTTTAATTCGTAATATTTTTATGCAAGAGACCTTAGGTGACCTCTCGGCGCTGAACAACCCTAGCGCAATGGAAGAACTGCAACAAGTTCTCAAGAATTCAGCCCCCTAATTTCTATAGGCAGCAACGGTATGGAACTCAACCTGAAAGGCAAAAAAGTATTGGTAACAGGTGCCTCGCAAGGCATTGGCCAGGCACTTGCCGAATCCTTTGCGCGCGAAGGCTGCCACCTCACCGTCGTTGCTCGGTCAGAGGATCGACTCACCTCGCTGGCCACCGATCTTCTCAACCGCTTTGGCGTCCCCACTAAAGTTATCGCCCTCGACATGACTCAAGCAGGTGCAATCGAGAGCATTGTCGCGCAAGCGCCGGATATCGACATCTTAGTCAATAACGCAGGCACAATTCCCGGAGGTAACCTTTGGGATGTGGACGCCACCCAATGGCGTGCTGGTTGGGAATTAAAAGTGCTGGGCTACATTGATATGACCCGCGCGTTCTACCCTCTTTTCAAAGCGCGCGGCCATGGCGTCATCATCAACAATATCGGTATCGGCGGCGAAAACTTTGACTTTGACTACGTGGCAGGCACCACAGGTAATGCTGCGCTGATGGCCTTCACCCGTGCAATTGGTGGTCGAAGTCTGCGCGACGGCATTCGCGTGCTCGGGGTCAATCCAGGCGCAGTGTCTACACCGCGTATTGAGAAAGTCTTAAGGCGACGTGCGGAATCAGAACTTGGTGACGCGAATCGCGCCAACGAACTACTGGCTAAATTACCGCTGGGACGAGCGGCCACTGCCGAAGAAATCGCAGATATGTGCGTGTACCTCGCCTCAGACAAGTCTGCGTACACCTCAGGCTCTATTTTTACGGTAGATGGCGGCATCACTTCAGCACGCTCGATCGTTTAGTGCACAAAACGCACCGTACAGGGTACTATCTCGCCCACCATGCGCCTGTCAAAATCGGTAAGACCATCTAGGTCGATTGAATATTTGATTAGCGCAACTTGTGCGGTCTCTTCCGTTAACGTAGAGAAAAAAATGAACTGGTTTGCTCGCACCTTCCAGGTGGTCTCATCACTGTCCGCCCTTTGCCTCTTAGTCTGCTTGACGTCCGCGCGCGCGCAGACCGTCGATACAAACGCCTTAGACGCCAAAAGCGCGACGCAGTTAGCGCCCCACTCACAAGGTCACTATCTAGTCGGGCCTCACTCAAACCCTGCTGTGTTCCCGTTTTTAACTGCCGAAAATAAAAAAATCGCAGATGGGTCTTGGGCCATTTATCAAAAGGATCATGGTCATGCCATGACCGAGTGGGCTAAAACCGAAATTAAATTCTCAGGCACCGGTACTGTTTTTTATCCCTTTTCTGGTCCAGATTTTGTGACCCTGAGTCAACTCTATCCCGATGCCGACCGGTATGTCATGGTCGCGATGCAAGCCGCTGGCGAACCGGCCCTACTGGCCCCGATGTCGCCCGAAAGAGCTCAACATTTTCAAACAAAATTTTTACGCGAATGGAAGCGCTTTGCCTACAACGCCTTTTTTATCACCGTTGAACTTGAGGCCGACCGCTTCGCAAAAAGCGCGCACATCGGCATCACCACGATTTTAACGACCTTCGCTCTGTACTCGGGCTACGACGTGGTTGAGCTGTACCCCATTGCATACGACTCAGCGTCTGGGCAATTTATCAAATCTGCTGGGCCCTACAACTCTGTACGCCTGGTGCTGAAAAAAAATGGCAAGACAGTCGCGCTTGATTACGTCAGTCTTGATTTATCCGATCAAAATCTTTTGATCAAAGAACCGATGCGAGGCTGGTTGAGCCACATGACGCAACACCCAATGCTGATTAAGGCTGCGTCTCACCTCTTGCAAGATGGAAACTTTATTGTGTTGCGGGACATCATCGTCAAAAATGCACCAATGGTCGTACAAGACGAGACCGGCGTAGACTATTCACACTTAAAAAAGATCGGGCCAGTCGATTTGTACGGAGGCTTTTCGTTGCCCTTCGAACAGTTCAGCCCGCATAAACAGCAGTCACTTGCACAAGCCTATCGGCAAACCCTTGCTGTGAAGCCCATGCCCTTCGCCTTTAGTTATAACAAAGAGCACGAGCGTCGCAGCGTTCAAGTTGTACGCCGCGAGCCGCAATAATCTGACCGAATCATTTTTTGTGGGCGACTGCAGACGCCCATATGATCTGCCAACCGATCCACCCGAGCGACTTGCAATCAAATTCACCACTCAGGTCTGCGAACTACTCGATTTTGATATTGCGCTCTTGAATGACCGATTTCCAGGTCGCTGACTCTTTAGCCATGTAGTCGGCTAAAGCTTGACGGCTCATCGGATCTGGAATCAAGCCCATCGCAATCAAGGCATCCCGAACCGACGGCGTCGTCAGCACCTTGACAAACTCTGTGTTCCAACGGTCTAGGATAGCTGTTGGGGTTTTGGCGGGGGCTACGTAGGCATACCAGTTCGTGGCGTTGAAGCCGGGGTAGCCCGACTCTGCAATGGTTGGCAAAGATGTCAGGCCCTCAGATCGCGTCAAGCCAGTCGTGGCAAGTGCAATTAATTTTTTACTTTGAATATGTGAGGCTGCGGACGAAGGCGTTGAGTAATACGCTTCGATTCGCGAACCGAGCAAGTCAATCATCGCGGCGCTGCCACCCTTGTAAGGAACATGCACGAGGTCTATCCCGGCGCGCTGCCCAAAAAGCTCGCCGGCCAAATGCGCCGACGAGCCAATCCCAGTTGAAGCGTATGACAACTTACCTGGACTCTTTTTGGCGAGCGCAACGAACTCAGCTAGAGTCGTAATGTTTAAAGATGCAGGCACCACCAACACGTTCGCAAAACTGACGCCCATCGTGATGGGCGCCAGATCACGCAACGGGTCAAAAGACAGTTTCATCAAATGTGGAATCACTGCCATCGGGCCAACCGAACCAAGCAGTAGCACGGTACCATCCGCTTTAGCGTTCGCGACGTATTGAGAGGCCAGCATGCTGCCAGCGCCAGGCTTATTTTCGACGACGACAGACTGACCAAGATTATTGGCGAGCTCTCTGGCAATCAATCGTGTCGACGTGTCAGAGGCACCGCCGGCCACAAAGCCTACGATGATCGTAATCGTTTGATCCTTAGGAAACTCTTGGGCAACAGCTAAACGCGAATGGCTGGCCACGAGCACCAAACACGAAAATACAAAAGAAGTGACTAAAGGTAATTTCACATGGATCTCCAGAATTTCTGCTCAGCCTGCTTGATTAAACGTCGTGACCGCGCGTATGAGCAAGTGTACATTTCAACTTGGCGATATGATAGCGTCATAAGATAGATAACAAGTGTTAAGCCCCCTCAAGACTAGGATGCACCATGGCTAAAATCATAGAAAACTCAGCGCTTTTGATGGGTCAAATGATGTCGCAACCGCTGCTGATATCAGGGCTCTTAGTCCATGCTGCACGGCACCATGCCGACACCGAAATCGTCTCGCGGCGTACCGAGGGGGATATTCATCGCTACACCTACGCCGATTGCCACACTCGCGCTAAGCAAGTTGCGCAGATGCTTGACCGACTGAAGGTCGAACCGAGTGCGCGCATTGGCACCTTTGCCTGGAACGGCTACCGGCACCTAGAAATCTATTATGGTTCTTCGGGCAGTGCCCGAGTCTGCCACACCATTAACCCCCGATTGTTTGCCGATCAACTTCGCTACATCATCAACCACGCCCAAGATCAGGTCGTGTTCTTTGACACAAGCTTTCTGCCCTTAATCGAAGCGCTTCACGCACAATGTCCAACGGTGAAGCACTGGATCTGCATGACCGATGCCGGCAACATGCCGCAAAGCAGCACGATAAAGCTTGACTGCTATGAAACCCTGCTCGCCCAAGAATCGGGCGACTATGAATGGCCTACCTTTGACGAACGAGCCGCCTCAAGCCTTTGTTACACCTCAGGCACTACCGGCAATCCAAAGGGCGCACTCTATAGCCATCGATCAACGATCTTGCACTCTTACGCGGTTGCCTTGCCAGACTCTTTGGGCATTACCGCTAAAGAGTCAATCATGCCTGTTGTACCCATGTTTCACGTCAATGCTTGGGGCCTACCGTATGCCTGCCCGCTTGCCGGTGCGCGCATCGTGTTTCCGGGGCCTAAGCTCGATGGCGCCTCGCTGTGTACGCTCATTGAACAAGAGTCAGTCACGATGTCAGCAGGCGTTCCAACCATCTGGGCTGGGCTGATCGAGCACGCTATCGCTAATAAGCTTAAGTTCACAACCTTCAAACGAACGGTCATTGGTGGCTCGACTTGCCCGCCTGCAATGATCCGAGCTTTTGAAAAAGAAGGTATCGAAGTGATTCACGCCTGGGGCATGACCGAGTTGTCGCCTGTGGGTTCGGTTGCAAAACTCAAACAAAAAGATCTTTCAAAAAGCAAAGCAGAGCAAGAACAAATTCTAGCGAAGCAGGGCCGACCGATATTTGGCGTTGACATGAAGATCGTTGACGAAAAAGGTCAGACCTTACCGCACGATGGCGTCGCTTTTGGTGACCTCATGGTCAAGAGCAGCTGGGCGATTGACACTTACTTTGGTGCAACCGAAAGCCCCTTAATTGAGGGCTGGTTTCCAACCGGTGACGTGGCCACGCTTGACGCGGATAGCAACATGCAAATTACTGATCGCAGCAAGGATGTGATTAAATCAGGCGGCGAATGGATCTCATCGATTGAGCTTGAAAATGTCGCAAGCGCACACCCTGAGGTCGCCATGGCAGCCTGCATCGCGATTGCGCATCCTAAATGGGATGAGCGGCCGCTTTTGGTGGTGGTCAAGCGTGAGGGCGCGACCGCCGACGACGCCGCGCTGAAAGCCAAGCTACTTGAAATGCTGGCTGAGAAAGTCGCCAAGTGGTGGCTACCTGACGACATCGTTTTTGTGAAACAGATCCCATTAACCGCAACCGGAAAAATGGCGAAGCTTAAACTCAGAGAAGAGTTTGTGACCTACCGATGGCCTGCATAAAACATGCCCAATGAATTTTTTATGTCATGATGACGCATCCGTTATCCCATGATATCCATTCAATAACACAACAAAAATCTAGAAAGGTAGCAAATGAAAATTCTAATTTTGGGCGCGGGTGGCGTAGGCGGTTATTTTGGGGCACGACTGATTCAAGCCGGTGCCGATGTGACCTATCTGCTGCGCGATAAGCGTCACGCAAAGATTCAGGCTGAAGGCCTTGTGATTGAGACCCCGAAAGAGTCCTTTACGGTTCAGCCCAAAGCCATCACGCGCGACCAACTTAAACCTGAATATGATTTGATTGTGCTGGCACCAAAGTCCTTTGACTTTGAAGATGCCCTCGCCTCTCTTGAAGGTGCTAGCGCCAAAGGTGTGTTTTTGCCCTTCTTAAACGGTTTGGATCACATTCAACAGCTCGATGCCAAATTTGGCAAAGACCGCGTCATGGGCGGCGTGGCTCAGATTGCCGCGACCATTTCGTCAACGGGCGCAGTCAAGCAACTCACCGACCTGCACATGCTAACCGTTGGTCACCGTTCTGCTGCACACGAGCAAATGGCAAGAGACTTTTATGCCTTGTGCGAAAACGCCGGCTTTGATCGTTTGTATAGCGAAAACATTGAACAATCGTTGTGGGATAAGTGGGTGTTTTTGGCAAGCTTAGCAGGCATGACAACCCTTTGCCGCGGCCACGTCGGCAAAATTTCAGCCGCACCCTGGGGAATCGAAAGCACTACCAACTTCTATGCCGAGAGCTGTGCCATTGCGGCAGCAAATGGTTTCCCAACCAAAGACAGCGCGCAAAAACGCTCGCTTGAGATGCT
>CAMCII010000162.1 GCA_945874505.1 Bordetella parapertussis
TTTCAACTTGGCTCAAGCATTCCGGGTCCTGAACTCAACGCAGATAAATTTTATGAAGTCATGACCGAGATACTTCAGTCAGCCGCCATCAACCAAAATTGCGCAGACCTCGGTGTGCGAATCAGAGGTCGCCTGAGTCCGCACGGCATCGCTCTCAACATTGTCGAGACGCTCAAACAAGCGAAGATTCTTGATCAGTCAACCTAGTGTTCTCAGGTGCTAAGGCTCTTGGGTATCCAGCCTGAACCACTTACGTGCTAAGGCTCTTGGCTAGCCAGTCTGAACCACATACGTGCTAAGGCTCTTGGCTAGCCAGTCTGAACCACTTACGTGCTAAGGCTCTTGGCTAGCCAGCCTGAACCACTTACATGCTAAGGCTCTTGGCTAGCCAGTCTGATACGCGTTAATAGCTTTGTATTTTCGATCATATCTTCTAACCCTGGGTGGGCAAATCGTTTTTGCGTAATCGCGTTTGCAAAACCATCCAGCATCAGTAAATAGGCATCCGTTGCTTCAAAAGAGTGGATGGTCGTCCCCGACGCGTTATGAAGCATGAAGGTTGACGCACCCATTTCAGGTAGCACCCTCAGGTGGGGAATCTCTAACGACCCCTTTTCACCCACAATAAAAGTCTTGCACATTGAGTGACGGTTGATCCCCGACATAAACTGACACACAGTGCCAGTGTTCGTAATCAATTCGGCTGAGATACTCGCGTCTACGCCATGACGCATTTGGCTAATCGCTTGAACTAATTCGATGTGTTCGTTCTTGATGCCCATGACGTGATTCAGAAAATCAATGTGATAGCAGAACATATCGTTTAGCGCACCGCCACCCAAATCGGCGTTCCAACGCGAATCTGTTACGTCGGTATTGACGTACGAAAAACTAGAGCTAATTAGTCGAATTTCACCTAAGACGCCAGAAGACACTACGGCTCGAAGCGCCTGGACTAAAGGGTGAAAGCGATACCACCAAGCTTCCATGACAATCAATTGACTAGACTGTGCAAGTGCGACGAGAGCTTGTGCATCTTCAGCTTTAAGAACCGCCGGCTTTTCAATCAGAACATTTTTTCCGGCCTTCAACGCTTTTTCAGCCCACGTAAAGTGTAGACCACTCGGCAGGCATATATAGATAGCCTCGACATCCTTCGAGGCTAAAGCCGCGTCGTAGCTCTCTGTAATAGTTTTCGTTGGATAGGTTTTTCGTGCCTTTTCAGCTGCAAAAGCAGAGCGCGTTGCAATGGCAGAAACATCTATCAAAGGATTGATCACGCCATCAACGATAAATCTGCTTAAGATTCTGGCATTACCCAACGCACCTACTCTGATTTGATTCGACATGTGATCGATCCTCCAAGATACTATTTAGACTTGAACTCTCGCAAAAGCTGTCAGGCTGCGCTACGTCATGACGATGTGCCGCAACAACCTGAAAGATAAAGCCAAAACGAAAGCGATTCTGCGGTACGATTTGATACAACAATCCGTTATTCAAGGAAGTGTTCAAATGTACCGCGAAGCCATAAAAAAAATCTCTGTGTTAAGTCCGAAAGCTTCTCAGCAAGCGGTTGAAAAAATTCTTTCGCTTGAAGAGCATTGGGATTGTCCAAACAATGATTATTTTTTTACAGTTGGGGCGTTCAGCGCAAGGGAGTTTTTTGATAAAAATGGCGTCGTTGCTCCCGACAGGCGTGATGTTTATGATTTCTATCACAATATTCGCACCTCGATCAATCCGGTACTTTCAGAAAACTTTAAAGATATGTACGAGAGTATCCGCGCCGGACTAGAAACCGCCCTAGGTAAAAAAGTTTTATATGCTGCCGATGACATCGGTTTGCCTGGCTTTCAAATCCTTGGTCCAAGTCCCCAACAGAAACTCATGCCCAAAGAGGTCGTCGAACACTTAGCAACATTGGATGGTTGGTCTAACTTTCACGTCGATACTCCCTATTTGCCGCACACATCTTTTTGGCAACGTTTTAAGACAGCGGATCTCAATAATGCCTTGACGTTCACGTTATCGCTACAGCTTCCACAGTCGGGCTCTGGCTTGGATGTTTGGAAAAATCCTGGCGACACTGAGGCTGGCAATCAGTTCAATGGGACTCCTTCAGCTGACGCCCAAAAGGTCATTACAGACTATGAGTTTGTGCCCTATCAAACTGGTCACTTAACTTATTTTACGGGCCATGTTATCCATCGCGTCGCAGGCCGACATCGCCTACTCTGCGACGACCGCAGGATCACAGTGCAGGGTCATGGAGTTAAGTGCGACGACACGTGGTACCTTTACAACTGAAGCGTCTTATTCAAAGAACGCAACGACCCGTGTCAAAGAACGCGGCGACCCGTGTCAACGAACGCAGCGACCCGTGTCAAAGAACGCAACGACCCGTGGTTCTCGGGCGCTTGTTGAATACCGCTGTTTAAGATCTGCCTCATCTAGCGCGAGCTTGCCGGGGCTTTATGAGCTGCCTGTCACCTGACAGATAGCCGCTTATTGCGCCTTTGCCACAAATCGTTCGTAGTTCTCTACGATGGTTCTTGCCACTTTTTTATCAGTTTCTTTTAAATTGCTGTCTTTTAGCTTCAAATCAAACGTAATTGAAATACGACCTTCATTCGAATGATTCGTTTGCACTTCGTGCAGCAGATAGGCCGGAAAAAAAACTAAATTGCCCTCTTTAGGTGGGATCCTAATAATCTTAGCTGTCCCTGAAACAGGATCAAGCGCAATATCTTGCGTATCGATGAAGGCTATATCACCGCTATTGTGGGGTGTAGAAATATAGTAAGTGCCGGTGAGTATGGCATTTGGATGCGTGTGCATCACATAATTTTCACCAGGCGGCATGATCGTGATCCAAGCCGAACACATTTCGAAAGGAAGTTGGTCGGGTGACTCAGGTGGACTCATGTTTTCAAACTCTGCAAACGCATCACCAACAGACGACAAGATGACATTTTTTAAGTGATTAAATGAAGCTGCATTGTAGTGAATCAAATCACATTTCGTCGTAAGGCCTTGGTCGATGTCTTTATAAAATTTTAAAAGCTCTTTAAATAATTGTTGATTAAAGACAGAATCGAGACTGGTCTCAACAAGCCAGATCGGCGACAAACACCACTTATTACTCAGCCGAGTGTCGACGGCTCTGAATAAATTTTTATTCTTTTTCTGATCGCTCGTCATCATGATGGGTGTAGTCCTTCTGTGTATTGTTCGGCGCGTATTGGATGCGACTTTAACTTCACGACTAGACTTTATGCAAAACACTGAGGCGCTAAAAAATTGACACGGTCAGCATGTTGAGTCTAATAGTGTCTGTGTACTATACAGCCTATTGATGAAAATCGAAACACTCTGGTACGACGCCAACCCCTCGACACAACGCCAACAATCTCGCTAAGCTAACTCTTTTTAAACAGTTGTCCATTCTCTGCAAACCATACAAAATCTAAATCGCAATTGAGAAGCGTTCGCATAGCATCTTCAGGCGTATCAACCAAGGGCTCGCCAGCCAAGTTAAAGCTAGTATTTAATAACAACGGGCATCCCGTCATTGCTTTAAATCGAGTCAGTATGTCATGGCAGATGCCGTCACGAGCGGTCACTGTTTGAATGCGCGTCGTGCCATCGGCATGAACCACACCGCCAATTTCTTTGATCTTCTCTGGGCGAGTGTTGTACGACAAGGTCATGAAACGACATTCTTCAATGTTTGCAATTTTTTCAAAATATTCGTGCAAATCTTCTTGAAGGATCATCGCCGCAAATGGTCGATACCATTCCCTTTTTTTAATGACGTTCACAATATCTTTGGCGTGCGGGTTACGTGCATCGAAGAGTATTGAGCGATTACCGAGCGCCCTGGGTCCAGATTCGGCAAGACCGTTAAACACCGCAACACTTTTCTGTTGGACCAACAAATCCACTACAAAATTAACATCAACGATAGTCGACTCAACATTTTCGAAGTTATCGACAACAGATAAATCGTGTTTAACGCCGTTAATAAACGTATGCTCAATTTTTCTGACTGTACGGTCTTGAGTCATCTTGTGATAGTGATACATTGCACCACCTATCGAATTGCCCGAGTCATCTGCGAGTGGTTCGAAATAAAACTCGACATCTGGAAACGCTTCGGCGACATAGGTGTTTGCAACAATATTTAAACCATAACCGCCAGTGAGACACACTTTTTTTATGTGTGTTTTGGCAAGATGTTCACCGATCAGCTGTCTGAGGGCTTCTTGCGTTTCTAGTTGTACATTGAGAGCATAGTCTGCGTAAGGCTGATAGTTTTCTGGCGTGACTTTACCTATTGATAGTGAATCAAGCTCTGTGTTAATTGCCACTGACGAATCACCAAAGAATGATTTTTTGTCATGACTAAACTTATGGTCAATTGGGAAATACTTGTCCCTGAAAAGAGGCTGAATGTTTGCTTTATTGCCGTAAGAGGACAACCCCATGGTTTTTCCGTTTTCAAGCGGATGCTGACCAATTAAGGATGTCGCTGTCTCATAAACTTTGACAATACTGAAACACGACTTAAAGTTAAGTTTCCCTTCTAAATCTAGCTTGTCGATCAATTCTTTGTTTCTAACGCTCGCCTCTTGGCCGACGTTGTACAGCCAATAATTCTTGGTCATTGTTTCGAAGTTACACGGGTAAGATGCAGTGAAAACTGTCTCTCCTTCGCGGGCGTAGTCTTCTTCAAAATACGAACCATTTCTGTCACAGACAAATACCAATGCCTCATTAAAGCCGCTGTTATAAAACGCGAGACTCGCATGCTGCAAGTGATGGGTGTCGGACATTTCGACAATTGGACAATCAAGCAAATCTGCAATATGTTTTTTAACCGGGCCAATATTTTTTGGCGCTATCCCTGGGGCTGCAATCACAACTAAATCAATAGGTCCGACTGTAGCAATCGCCAGTTCAAATGATTTCAAGGGATAAGGCTGCCTCTTTTTACGCGTTAATCGCTCTTCTTTGCAATAAAACTCGAGTCCAGCTTCTGAATATACGGCCACGGAGCTGTCGTGATAAGGACTAATTCCCAGGATACGCATTTAATTAAATCTGCCGTTGTGTAAGATTGAGGAAGTCATATGTAGACTCAGAAATTTTTAAGGTCGATCGAAAATATCGCATGGCGAATTTATGAGATTAAAAGTTAAAGACCCTCTGATTTCTTGAAGCAGCAATCCACCCATGCGAGAGCACTAGGTAAAGGTAGGGTGTGGGAGTGTCGCAGATAGGTGCATCCTTTGGATCCGTTGGCGCGTCTGTTAATCACCGACACGTGGATCTTGCTACTTCGCCTCAAGTTATGTCAACGCTTGAAATCGTACGATGAATTAAATCTAAAAAACTCTCAAATACTAGCAATCACACTTCTGTGCCAAGGCTTTTTTAGAAACGATAAGAATCGTTTTGCGTGAGCACCACAACGCCATCGGCGGCCTTCACGCCCTGCCCACTTTCTGGTACAAAAAGTGAATGAATTTCGGCCTCGCGTAAGCGATCGCCCAAGCCTGCCGCCATTTCAGAAAACGTCACAATTGCCTTGACCAGTGCGTCAACATCTGATTTGGGCCGGCCGCGGTAGCCATCAAGCAAAGGCCAGGTTTTAAACGACAGCGCCATCTCGCGAGTCGTCTCTTTAAGTCGTCTCTTTAGACAGGCCACCGTTGGAGGGCAATAAGCGCGCTGTTGTATCTTGTCATAGCTCGACTGTCACACCGCCCACCCCTAACAGGATCGCCGTGCCTAAAGCGTCATGATACACACCGAAAATCAATCTGAGTCGATACGTTTTGCGAAATTCGCAAAAGAGGCCGGCGTTAAAGCTAACGAAAGTCAGCCTTTGCGTCGAACAAAATTCTTTGAATTGTTCGGTACGCAATTGAGCAGATCTAAATTCAACGCCGTAGATTGAACAATCCCTTGCGCGGCACCGGTGACACCTCTTTTAACCAACCCACTACTGAGTGCGGTTGAATCGTTGCGGTGGTTGTTACTTCAAGCGTTTTGATTGATGGTTCGCTTTTCAAACGTCCCAATGAATTTAAAAGAGCTTGCGCAAACAATTCACCTTTGACCGCATAACCAAGTCCGGTCAAATGAATATTGTCAGGGCTTGCAAGTCCATAAGCCGTCCATATCGTCATCGCCCCTCTTGCGCCAGCAATGCGATACCAGTCATAGAACAAACAATCATTTTCAAAAGCAACTCGTCGAGCTAAGCTTGCAAAATCCCAAGTCAAAGTCACGTTTCTTCTTCTGACATTGAAATCTTGCGCAGACGTCACAACAATGATCGCGTTAGGGTGCTTGGCTTTCACTCGCTGTATCGTCTGCACCATATTTTTTTCAAGCTCTGGCGGGATCTTTTTTTGATTGACAAGATCATTCGTCCCCCAATCTAGTACGATCAAATCAGGGGCTAGCTGACCCGATTGTTCTTCAAAATATGTTTGACCGAGCAGCGCGCCATAGTTAGCTCCTCCGACACCTAAGTTGTGATAGGCCACACCAATAGTCGCGTTTTCGATGCTCACACCATGCACTTCAAAAAATTGACCCGTCTTAGGGCTGGTGTTGCGTATTTCGAAGCGCAAGGTGTCAGACATTTCAGGAAAACTCAGTTCGAGCATTTGTGACTTAGGCTTCGTATCGCCACCAGGCACAACAACATCATGTAAAAAGTTTCCTGACTGAGCGCGTAAGGTGTACGTTGCTGAAGTTGCGGCATAAAACAATTTGACTATTTTTTTGCCCGGCTCAGGCGCCGTAAAAAAATTCAAAGTAAAAGAAGCCTCAACCTCAGCCGTTCTGGCGACAAAACCCGAAACGCCAACAGGTAAGCGTGGTGGCTGTTGAAGACTATTGGCGGTCAACCAATCGCCTGTGAACGTCGACTTAAAATCATTTTGTGAATAGGTTTTGGCAATCGAGTACGGAAACACCATCCCCCGGCCTGCACTGCCACCTAGGCCTTGCAAGCGGCTGCGCGCAATCTCTGCGGCATAACCGCCCTGCACTAACGAATCGCCAAAATGTGCGACTGTAAAGCCATCTTTATTCGCTACAGCCCATTTTCGCTGCAATTGCCGTATCAGTTTCGCATCTTTAAATTCAAGAACATTCGTCTGAGCCGTCACGTACCGGTTGAGGGATCGTGCCCGTTCGCCTAAAACATCTTCAATCGTACGCCGAGCATAAGGTTTAGCCGATGGATTACCCACAAAGGTGTCAACACGTTGGGGCACAAGCGCATTATGGGATCTGTCGCTCGGTGCGATCGGTGCCGTGGTGCAAGACGCCAACAGCAACACGACAAGGCACCACGCAGCCCAGCGCATAAAGAATGATTGCGTGACACATGCGACCATAGGGATACGTCCAATTGACTGATGAATAGTCAATCTTTTATCACAGTCGGTACTGGCCGATGCCGAACCCTTATCCGAGACACTACACATGCTAGTCGCCGACGGCAATTGCCATGTAAAACCAAACGTCTAAGCGCATGATTTAAAAGATAAATTTGTTCAACACACCTGACAACTCTGTATAGATGCGTAACAACGCTAGAACAGATATCGCAACCGAACCAACTGCCTTTGTTGTACGAGTATCCTCAGCGGTTTGGGTGCTGTTGACCAGGTCAAAGCGCACAATGCCCTCAAGCATTGTGATGTTGTTAATGCCATCGGCGCAGACTGTAGATACATGCCCCTAGGGTTTATCCTGCTGACAGATTACGTTTTAACCAACTAATCTTGCGACGCTACGAGCTGCATTTGCTGAAAACACCCCTTTAGCGAAAACTTCGGAGGCCGATATGTATCAAAATATTTTGCTTGCCTATGACGGTTCTGACCTTGATCAACAAACGCTGGTAGGATGTCA
>CAMCII010000163.1 GCA_945874505.1 Bordetella parapertussis
TGCGGCCCGCCACCAAGGTCCAAACCCAATTTAGCCAGCCCAAAAAAACCGAATTTACCGAGGCGCTTGAGGCAACTAGCGCGCAGCGGATCAATCCGGTGGCTTGGTGGGCCAGCTTTAAAGACCCAACGCTGAATCAGTTGCTTGCACGTGCAGCCAGCGATAACCTGAGTTTGCAGCGCGCTGCCGTGCGTGTTGCGCAAGCGCGCTCGCAATTTGGGGTGTCTGAGGCCACGCTTTTACCGACAGCCGCCCTCAGTGGCTCAGCGTCGCGCAATAACAATCCAAACGCTTTCACGCAATATCTCAACACCTCGCCGCTATCCAATACCCGTAATCTGATGATTCAGGCCAACTGGGAAATCGACTTCTGGGGTAAGTATCGTCGCGGCATTGAAAGCACGCTGTCCTCGTACATCTCAGTGGCGGCGGCTTACTATTCGGCCGACGTTTCACTGGCCTCTGATGTGGCCAACACCTATATCAACATCCGCAACTACGAAGGCTTAATTCAAGTTGCGAAAAACAACTTGGCCTTTCAGGCTGAAAGCTTGCGTATTGCCCGGTCACGCTTCGCGAATGGGTCGACCTCATTGCTCGACTTAAGTCAGTCTGAATCGCAATACCAGCAAACAAAATCGCAAATCCCCACGTTGATTGCCTCGCTTAAAATGGCTCAATACACGATGAGCATCTTGTTGGGTGAATCCCCCGACTATTACGAGCAAAACTTTCAAAGCAGCAAAGCCGCCCTTGTCGCGCCTGCAGCGTTACAAGTGGGTATTCCGAAAGATTTGCTCAGACGTCGCCCTGATATTTTGCAAGCTGAATACGCGGCGGCTGCACAGTCAGCCCTGATCGGTGTCAACGAGGCGGCGCTATACCCAAGTTTTACCTTGAGTGGCTTTTTTGGTTTCCAAAGCGTCACAACCAGCAACACCAACCAGTCGGGCTTGTTTTCTTGGGATAACCGTAACACCTCACTGGCTGGCGGGTTTTTGTTTCCGCTGTTTTACCGGGGCGCAATCACCGATCAAATTCGGGTTCAGGATGCCGCGTTTCAACAAAGCGTGCTGACCTATCAAAACCTGGTGCTGCAGGCACAAAAAGAGGTGCAAGATGCACTCATTACGATTTCAACCACGCGCAGCTCAGCGGCCGACCTTAAAAAATCAGTGATTGCTGCCGAGCAAGCGGCAAAACTGGCGGTCGAGCGCTATGGTGCTGGGCAGGTCGATTACAACACCGTGATCCTTGCCCAACAGCAACTGTTGAACGTGCAAAGTACCTTGGTGCAAACCAACACCAATAATTTACTTGGCTACGTCGCGGCGTTTAAATCCTTAGGCGGGGGGTGGTCTGGCGATTTGTTAACGCCAGCGTTGCCTGACGCCATGGTGGCCGAAATGAAGCAACGTTCTAATTGGGGTAACGCCTTGAGTGACCAACCCGATCCACGTTTGGTTCAGTCTAGTGAGGCCATTCAATGAGCCCCTTTATGCATAAGCCGCTCATGCGCACCGCCGTCCTGACCGTTGCTGTATTCATAGGCTTGATACTTGCAGGCTGCGAAAAAAAGCCAATCGTTGTAGCGCCGCCGACCAAGGTGACGGTTGCCAAGCCAGTGACGCAAGACGTGCGAAGCTACGAGATCTTTGATGGCGTGATTTCGCCGCTGTTAACGGTCAATCTTGAGGCGAGGGTGCCGGGCTACCTCAACAAAATCGCCTTTCAAGATGGCGCGTTTGTGAAAAAAGATGACTTGCTGTTTGTGATTGAGCAAGATCAGTATATTCAGCAGGTCAACCTGACTGAGGCGATTTATAACGAAGCAAAAATCGAGTTGGCCCGCCAGAGGGCCCTGGTAAAAGACAAAGCCACTTCACAAGCCTCTGTGGACAAAGCCTTTTCGTCTTTTTTGCAGTCTGAAGCGAACTTAAAGCTAGCACAACTTAACTTGAGCTATACCGAGATACGCGCACCCTTTGATGGTTTGATGGGGCGCCATTTGATCGACGTGGGTAATTATTTGGGTAGCAGTGCCTCAGGGATCAAGCTGGCAACGATTCAAAAAATTAACCCAATCTATGTGTACTTTTATATCAACGAGCGCGATCTGCTGAAGTATCAGAAACGCTACGTGACTGAAGAGAATCGCAAGTCCTTAGTCAATGCCCTGCCGGTTTATGTGCAGTTGCAAGGTGAGAAAGGCTTTCCGCATAAAGGCACACTTGATTACGCGGCTAACTTGCTGAGTACTAGCACCGGCTCGCTGCAGTTACGTGCTGAGTTGCCTAACACTAAGCTCAATCTGTTGCCTGGCTTATATGGCAAGGTTATGGCTGAGTATGGCGAGTCGCGCAAGGCTGTCTTGATCCCCGCGCGCACCGTTCAGACCGACCAACAGGGCGACTACATTTTTGTGATGGATGACAATAAAAAAGTCGAACGTCGCGCGATTAAAACTGGGCAGCGTTTCGACGCATTGGTTGAAATTGCTCAGGGTCTGAAAGACTCCGAAACGTTTGTGCTCACTGGCTTTATCAATATCAGCAATGGTCAGACCGTCAACCCCGAGATGGCAACGGTCGCACCTATACCTGCACGTTAATTAAAACAGTCAGGCAACCGGACACGCCATGCTTTCAAAATACTTTATCGAACGCCCCGTGCTGGGCAACGTGATTGCGCTGATCACGATGTTGATTGGCGCGGTGTCTATTTTTGGTCTGCCGATTGCGCAATACCCGCCGATGACGCCACCCACGGTTCAGGTGACCACCAACTGGCCGGGCGCTAGCGCAGCACTGGTGCAACAGTTAGTGGCAAGCAACGTCGAAAATCAGGTCAACGGCGTGGCAAACATGCTGTATATGCAATCCGATTCGACCAATGATGGGCGTTACACGCTGACCGTGACGTTTGAAGTGGGTACCGATCCAAATATCGCTCAGGTGAATGTGCAAAATAGGGTGGCGATTGCCTTGCCGTCCTTGCCTCAGGCCGTGCAGCGTCAGGGGGTGACCACCAAGGTGCAGTCCACTGCTATTTTGCAGTTTGTGACCTTGACTTCAAGCAACCCTGAACACGATGCGCTGTTTTTAAGTAACTTTGCCAATTTGCAAATGCAGAACCGACTGGCTCGCATTCCTGGCGTGGCCGCGGCAAACGTCTTTGGCGTTGGCAATTACAGTATGCGAGTCTGGCTCGACCCAGCACAGTTGAGTATGCGTAGTCTGACGCCTGCTGATGTCAGCGCCGCGATTAGTCGACAAAATTTGATGCTGGCCGCCGGTCAGTTGGGTGCACCACCGGTGCCTACCGGTCAAGATTTTCAGTTGACCCTGAACGTGACCAGTGCGATGGATACGCCTGAGCAGTTTGGTCAGATCTTGATTAAAGTCGACGAGCAAGGCGAGATGACCCGGCTGCGAGACGTGGCTCGCCTTGAGATGGGTAGTCAGAACTACAGCCAATTCTTTCGCTTAGGCGATCGACCTGCGGGTGGTATCGCAATTTATCAGCTGCCTTCAGCAAACGCCATTGCGGTCGCAAAAGCTGTACGTGCCGAGATGGAAAAAATCTCAAAGAATTTTCCAAAAGAAATGAAATGGGAAATCCCCTTCGACACCACGATGTTTGTGACGGCTTCAATCACCGAGGTCTATCACACCTTGTTTGAGGCTGGTATTTTGGTGTTGCTAGTCATTATGCTGTTTTTGCAAGACTGGCGCGCAACGCTTGTGCCGGCCACGACCGTGCCGGTGACGCTGATTGGCGCGTTTGCCTGCATGGCAGCGATGGGCTTTTCGATTAATTTATTGACCCTGTTTGCGATTGTGTTGTGTATTGGTATCGTCGTTGACGATGCCATTGTGGTGGTCGAAGGCGTTGCTAAAAAGGTTGAACATGGCCAGACCCCACGCCAGGGGGCAATCAACGCCATGACCGAGCTGATGGGCCCTATCATTGGCATTACCTTAGTGCTGATGGCCGTATTTTTGCCTGCCTCGTTTATCGCGGGTATTACGGGTCAAATGTATAAACAGTTCGCCTTGGTGATTGCAGCGACTGCGCTGATCAGCGGCATCAACGCGGTCACGCTTAAGCCTACACAGGCTGCGCAATTTATTCGTATCAGACCGGCAAACGAAAAAAAGAACTGGTTCTTTGCTGGCTTTGATCGCTACTTTGAAAAGATTTCAAATGGGTACGCGCACCTTTTGCAAGGGCTTATGAATCATCGTAAAACCGCCTCGGTGATGGGGGGCTTACTGATTATTGGTGCGATTATTGGGTTGATTAAGCTGCCCACGGGCTTTATTCCAAACGAAGATCAGGGCTACCTGGTGGTCGCCACCTCATTGCCTGATGCGTCGTCGCTTGAACGCACTCAGCTCGGCATGCAGCAGGTCGTGAGCGCAATCGAAAAAGTGCCTGGTGTAGATCGGATCGTGTCGATTGGCGGCGTGAATGCGCTGAATAATAATGCGTCACAATCAAATGCTGGGGTCATGTATGTGATCTTGAAGCCCTGGGATGCACGGGGTAAAGGTCAGGATTTAAAGTCCATTTATCAAGGGATGAGCGCGGTGCTGCGTGATATTCAAGAGGTCAAGGCACAAGTGTTGTTGCCTCCGGCCATCCCAGGTTTGGGCTTGTCTGGTGGTTTTCAAATGCAAATGATGCTGACCGATGGCAGTAACAACTTCAAGAAGCTCGAAGATGCGACCGAAAACTTTTTAGCTGCTGCGCGCGAGCTTCCTGAGATTGCTGCGATTTTTACGCCGTTCAGAAACAACGTCCCCCAACTGACGCTCAGTTTTAATACGGCGCGCGCCGAGACCTTGGGTGTTTCAATTGGTGATGCGTACGATGTGTTGCAAAATTCGTTAGGTTCGTCGTATGTGAATCAGTTTTTTAAATACGGTCAAACTTATCAAGTGTTCATGCAAGCCGAGGGCAAGAGCCGAATGACTGCCGATCAGATCAGTCGTTTGTACGTCAAGAACAAATCGCGCGAAATGGTGCCACTTGGCTCGTTTATCGAGATCGTCGAAAGCACGGGCCCCGCCATCGCTTCGCAATACAATTTATATCCAACCGCTGCGGTCTTAGGCGCTGGTAGCGCGGGTACGAGTTCTGGCCAGGTGATTGCCGCGCTCGAGAAACTCGCAAAAACCAATCTCCCTGATTCGGTGACCTTCGAATGGACGGCGATGTCCTACCAAGAAAAGCTCGTGGGTAGCACGGTTGTTCTAGTGTTTGCACTATCAATCTTATTGGTCTACTTGGTGTTGGCGGCGCAGTACGAGTCCTGGATCGCACCGATCCCGGTGATTCTCGCGGTACCGTTAGCCTTGGTAGGCACCGTCATTGCTCTGTTCTTTACCGGGCTTTCAAACAATATCTACGTGCAGATTGGTTTAGTATTGATGATTGCGCTCGCGTCAAAGAATGCCATTTTGATTGTTGAGGTTGCACTAGAGGCTAAGCGCGAGGGCCTGAGCCTGGTTGATGCCGCACTCAAGGCTTCGCATGAGCGGTTTCGTCCGATTGTGATGACGTCGATAGCGTTTATTTTGGGCGTAGTGCCGTTGTTGACCTCGTCGGGGGCGGGTGCTGCTGCGCGGGTATCGATTGGTGTTACGGTGTTTAGTGGGATGATTGCCTCGACTTGCTTGGCGGTCGCGCTGGTGCCGATCTTTTTTGTGCAGATTGAGGGCTTGTTTGCTAAAAAAGAAGACAAGGTCTAACTCAAATGCCTAATTCGTCAGCGGTAGCGTTTCATGGGGAAAGATATGAATCAAGTCTTGAAGTCTGAACAGTCGGTCGGCTTAGTCGGCCTGGGCGTGATGGGCCGTGGAGTCGCTGCTAATCTGCTGAAGAAGGGCTTTGGCGTGGTGGGGCGTGATGTCAACCCGGAGGCCTTGACGTGGCTTGAGTCGATCGGTGGGCGTGCGTCGAGCGCAGCGCATTCGATCGCGGATCACTGCGATGTCGTCATCAGTTTTGTCGTGAATGATAAGCAAACCGAAGAGATGCTATTTGGTGCCGAGGGTTTGGCGGCACAACTCAAGCCAGGCTCGGTGCTCATTACTTGCAGCACCATGGCGCCAAAATATGTGCGCGACCTTGCTCAACGACTTGCTGCCCTGAAGATTCATCTAGTGGATGCGCCAGTGACAGGCGGCAAGATCGGAGCCTCAAACGGCACGCTGACGATTATGGTGGCGGGCGAGCCTAGTATCTGCGATAGAATTAAACCCATCCTCGCGACCTTTGGCAGCAAGATTTTTGTGCTGGGTACTGAACAAGGCATGGGTAGTCAGATGAAGGTGGTGAATCAACTGTTATGCGGTGTGCATATCGCGGCGGCCGGCGAGGCGTTAGCGATGGCTAAGCGTGCAGGTTTGCCGCTCGAGACCACGCTCGAAATTTTAAAAAGTGGTGCAGCGTCAAGCTGGATGTTAGGCGACCGCGGTAATCGTATGATCACTGAATCATTTGAGGATGTGACTTCGGCAGTTGATATTTTTGTGAAAGATTTAGGCTTGGTACTCGATGCTGCGCGCGAGCAGACGTTTGCAGCGTCGATGGCGCATGCGGCCTTTTTACAATTTACGGCTTCAAGCAGTCACGGCTTAGGGCGTTTAGATGATGCGGCCGTGATCAAGAATTACACTGACTGAGTGTGAAGTGAGCAACTTAACGCTTGGCCCGTTGCGCTTGGCCAGATGAGTAGCGAGTCATGTTGTGTGTGGCCTCCAAGCAACGGGAAGTGACACCCTTGGGTATATGGTTCAGTCACTATTCATTATTTCGAATAACAATCTACCACTAAAGAGACTTTAAATATGGCACGCATTCCCTACGCAGACTTAACAAATCCCGAAGCCAAGCCGCTAGTCGAACGCATTGTCGCCGAGCGTGGTGGTGTGTTGCACTTGTATCAAATGTTGTTGCACAGCCCTCCGGTCGCAAGTGGTTGGTTGAATTATTTGACTGCGATTCGGCAGCAAAGTACCTTGCCGGGCGGCTTGCGTGAGCTGGTGATTATGCGAATTGCCGTGCTCAATGGCGCGCCTTACGAAGCTGAACAACATGCGCCGATTGCACTGCGTGAAGGGGTATCACAAGTGCAGCTTGATGATTTAGACAACTGGCAACAGTCCAAAAGCTACGACGCCACTCAGCGTGCTGTCTTGGCCTATACCGATGCGATGACAAAAGATATCCATGTTTCGCCAGAGATTTTTGCGGCTGTAAAGGCCGTCATGACAGACCGGTTACTTGTTGAGTTAACCGCAACCGTCGGGGCCTACAACATGGTGTCGCGCTTTTTAGAGGCTTTGCAGATTCACTCGCATGACCAGCGGTGATCAGTCAGTGGTTCGCCAGCAAGATTTGGCTAAGTTTTTTGCAGGGTTGAGCAGGGTGGCTAAGAAAAGCTTTTTTATTAACTTGTTCATTTAGCTGAGTCGATAGCGAACTTGGTCTCTTTGACTAAAGGATTATCCAATCTCATTAAATTTTTATGACTTTATGTTAGTCATCAGTGTTTAGTGTTATTGTTCACTTCTACTCCAATTAGCGAATAATTTGCTTAAAAAGTGCAACATATTCACAAGGTGTCACAAGCTCTTGTAACTTATGAGCGTCGCACTCTTAGAACAGGATGGTTATGACTACTATTGAACCGATTGACATTGAAGTCAGCGCGCTTGAAGTGGCGCCTAAACCTATTGATGAACTGCGACACGCTAAGGTAGAGTCTGCGATCAACTACAGTATGTTGCTCTCGGGTGGCGTTGGCATTGTGCCGATCCCGTTAGTTGATTTTGTTGGTGTCACTGCAATTCAGTTGGCCCTCGTGAAGCAACTAAGCTCGCTCTACGGTGTTGAATATACGTCTAGTGCGACCAAGCGCACGAT
>CAMCII010000164.1 GCA_945874505.1 Bordetella parapertussis
GTTTAGCACCAATGTTGGTGACGTTAATAATGCGGCCCCATTTATTTTTGCGCATCTCTGGGATCGCTAAGCGCGACAAACGAATTGCGGCAAACAGTTTCAAATCAAAGTCAGACTGCCAGGCTTGATCGGTGACCGATTCAAACTCGCCAGTTGCCGAAGTGCCGGCATTGTTGATCAGGATGTCAATGCGGCCGTAGGCTTTCAGGGTTTCTTGAATCAGACGGGCGCAATCAGCGTCTTTGCTGACATCGGCCGCAATCGCCATGATTTTGCCACCCGCGGCACGGATTTCGTCAGCGACTTGATCTAACAATTCTTGCCCGCGGGCGGCGATGACTACGGTGGCGCCTTCTTGAGCCAGCTTTGCTGCGCACGCCTTACCAATACCTTGAGAGCCGCCGGTTACGATGGCGACGCGGTTTGTCAGTTCTAAATCCATTGTGATGTCTCCGTTTTTAGGTCTAAAAGCGTGTTTGTAGGGATATTCTAAAGAGCTAGCTTAACGCGAGCTTAATTCAGCTAGAATCATTGCACAATACACAGGGGCGCGGCTTGAGTCTACAGAGATTCGACAACGCAGCCTGTACGGTCAACGCGCCAGTGGCCTCAGAGCTTTTCTATCCTTTTTACCTCCAAATTCCGAGCAACCCATGACAACCTCAACCACACTTGCAAACACGATTGAATTGATCAAAACCCTAGTGGCGTTTGACACCACCAGTCGCGAATCAAACTTAGGGCTGATTGAGTTTGTGCGAGATCATTTAAAGGGCCTAGGTCTCGCCACCCGCCTGTCTTATGACGCCGAAAAGCGTAAGGCAAATTTGTTTGCTACCTTGGGTGAGCAAAAAACACGCGGTATTGTGCTGTGTGGCCACACCGACGTGGTGCCGGTTGACGGGCAAGCCTGGGATACCGATCCGTTTAAAGCGCATATTGCTGACGGCCGTATTTATGGGCGTGGCGCAGTCGACATGAAAGGCTTTATCGCGGCCTCGTTAGCGATGTTGCCAGCTTATATGAATAGCGAGCTCAAGCAGCCTTTGCATATCGGCCTGACCTATGACGAAGAGGTTGGCTGCATTGGGGTGCAAACGCTGATTCGTGATTTGGCGGCTGCCAATATTCATCCGGCTGGCTGCTTTGTTGGTGAGCCGACCCGTATGCAGGTGATGACAGGCCATAAAGGCATGCGCGTGACACGTTGCCGCGTGCGCGGCCTAGAGGCGCATTCTTCAATGGTGCCCGAGGCCGTCAACGCGATTGAATTTGCAGGGCGCTTGATTGAAAAAATTCGGTCGATGTCGGTGCAATTGCAGGTCAATGGCCCGTTTGATCCCTTGTTTCAAACGCCACACAGCACCATGCAAACTGGCGTCATCAAAGGTGGCACTGCACCAAATATTGTGGCAAAAGATTGCGAATTTATTTTTGATTGCCGCACCTTGCCACAAGGCAATCCTGACGAACTGATCAAGCAAGTGCAAGATTACGCTGAAGTGTTGAAAGTCGAGATGCGCAAAATTTCTGCCCAGGCAGATATTCAGTTTGAAACGCTTTCGAATTCAGCGCCTCTGTCGACCGATCACGAAGCCCCGATTTCGTACCTGGGTAAAGCATTGGCGCGTAACAACTTGCTAGGTCGCGTGTCGTTTGCCACCGATGCAGGTTGGTTAAACCATGCAGGGATCCCGTGCGTGGTGATCGGCCCAGGCGACATTGCCGTGGCGCACAAACCCAATGAATTTATCGAAATTAGTCAGCTAGAAGAATGTCTAGGGTTTATGGATCGCTTACGCGAACGCATGACTCAAGAGGTGTTGCTAGCGTAAGACCCAGACACCGTTCGCCTTGATCTCGTTGTACATGGCATCTGGAGCGAGATCGATATTGTCAGGCCAAGCGACCGCTCCGCGGTCGACAAAGGCCTGATTAAAAAAATTAAAATCTTTTAGTGCAGAAAAGACCCCGGTCAGATGACTAGTTTCAAAGCGGACTTCGCCCGTCATGCCGTCTGCAAAGCGTACAAGCAACGTAAGGGGCGCGATTATCTTTAAGTCAACGACATCCCAAGGCATCTTGCTCTCACACTAAGGGGTTGATCGGATTTGGCTGTTGCTTGATGGTGCACAATTGCCAGTCAATTAAAAGCTCGTTCTGGTGTAACTCTGCCCAGTCTAAAACGAGTTCTTGGGCTCTGCGAGGTAGTTTACCGCCGGAAATTCTTAATTCGACTATGTCGACGGTTGCTTTGAATTCAGCGTATTCGACGTGAAAGTGAGGCGGCACGTGATCATTAAAAAACATGCGTATTGAGATACCGTAAAACGAACTAATTGTTGGCATAGGCACACCCTCTAATATTTAATTCTATTAGAGGAGTGCTAAAGAGTCTCTATCAAATAGTCACAGAATATTTCGAGATGTAACGGCCACTAAGCAGTCTGCGCAGCGACCTGGCGCAGGGCTTGTTCAAAGGCTTCAGCGGGTTGTGCACCTTGCAACAGGTATTGATCATTGATGATCACCGAGGGCACTGAACTGATCCCCAAGCCTGTGTATTTTTGCTGACGGGCACGCACTTCGGCGTTGAATAGGTTTTGGCTTAACACCTCTTGGGCGCGAACAGTGTCTAGGCCTGCGCGTTTAACGGCATCGATCAAGTTGTTGTGATCATCCAAGCTCACTGCCAAGGTGAAATAGGTGCCAAGCAATTCGCGCTTGAGGCGATATTGGGCTTGCAAGTCAAGCTCAACCTCGGCCCAATGCAATAGGCGGTGCGCATTGAACGTGTTGTAGACGTGCTTGCGACCCTCGGGGTGAAAGTCAAAACCCACTGCAGCGGCACGATCGCGAATGTTTTTTTGATTGACGCGAATTTGCGCTTCAGGCATGCCGTATTTTTCAGTCAAATGTTCGATCACATCCTGGCCACCTTCAGGCATATGTGGATTAAGTTCAAACGGTTGAAAGTGAATCTCGACGTCGAACTCGCCGTTAATTTTTTTAAGCGCCTGTTCAATTGCGCCCAAGCCGACGGCACACCAAGGGCAGGCGATATCTGACACGTAATCAATTTTGACGGATTTTTTCATGATGCAGCAGGCTTTGCTCGAGGCTCAAAAGATGATTGAGCCTCGATATTACCGGATTGCGCGGCAAGCCTCGGCTTTAGGGCAGGGAGACTGCCAAGATCACCAAGAGTTTTCAGATTTAGGCGTGGCTGACACGCGATGGATACTCAGGTCAGCGCCGGCGTGTTCGTCTTCTGGATCCATACGTAGGCCCATTGTTATTTTGAGTAAGCCATAGACAATAAAACCACCGATCAGGGCAACACCAACGCCTAGGCTAGTGCCAATCAGTTGAGCCGACAAACTGACGCCACCGAGGCCACCCAGTGCTTTTTGCCCAAAGATACCAGCGGCGATACCACCCCACACCCCGCACAAACCGTGCAATGGCCACACGCCCAACACATCGTCGATTTTCCAGCGATTCTGCTCGAGCGTAAAGACCAAGACAAACAGTGCACCCGCCACCAAGCCGACCACTAGCGCACCGAGTGGGTGCATTAAGTCAGAGCCGGCACACACTGCCACCAAGCCTGCTAAGGGGCCGTTATAGCTAAAGCCCGCATCGTTTTTGCCGAAGAACCAACCGGCTAAGGTGCCGCCCGCCATGGCCATTAATGAGTTCATGGCGACGAGGCCGCTAATCTTGTCGATGGTTTGCGCGCTCATGACGTTGAAGCCAAACCAACCCACCGTCAGGATCCAAGCGCCTAAGGCCAAAAAGGGCACATTAGAGGGCGGGTGTGCGGACATACGGCCGTCTTTACGATAGCGGCCTTGGCGTGCGCCTAGCAGCAAGATGGCTGGCAGGGCGATCCAGCCCCCAACGGCGTGCACAACAACCGAACCCGCAAAATCGTGAAACTCTTCACCGCTCACACTCTTGACCCAGGCTTGAAAGCCAAAGGGATGTTCGGGATTCCAGACCATGCCCTCAAAAAATGGATAGATAAAGCCCACGAGCAAAAAGGTGGCTAGAAGCTGAGGGTTGAACTTTGCGCGCTCGGCAATGCCGCCCGACACAATCGCGGGGATCGCTGCCGCAAAGGTCAGTAAAAAGAAAAACTTGACGAGCTCAAAGCCGCTTTTCGCGGCAAGCTCTTCGGCGCCCATGAAAAAATTCGTGCCGTAGGCGATTGAATAGCCGATAAAAAAGTAGGCGATGGTTGAGACCGAAAAATCGACCAGAATCTTGACTAGTGCGTTGACTTGATTTTTTTCACGGACGGTACCTAGCTCTAAAAAAGCAAAGCCGGCGTGCATCGCCAAAATCATGATTGCGCCTAATAAAATAAATAGCGCATCGACACCTGTTTTTATACTGTCCACTTTGGCTCCGTGTTAAAAAATCGCTTATCCTAGGCGTTCAATCTTCAAGCGATACTGTTAAGGTATCGGCTTTGGTTGATTGACCGACTAACGCGGGTCAAAACCGTAAAAATTGAGCGCGTATCTTAACTCGACTTAGGGCGGGGTTGGTGCATCACGGCGAATTTCAGGAGAACGCATGGCAACGTACGACATTGCAACGATCGAAGGTGATGGCATTGGCCCCGAGGTTTGCGCAGCAACGGTCACCGTCTTAAAAGAGGCGCTTGGCTCAAATCTACTGTCTTTCAATCAGTTTCCAGGCGGGGCATCGCACTACGTCAAAACGGGCCAGGTATTACCCCAAGAGACCTTTGATGCTTGCAATACTTCGCACGCGATTTTGCATGGTGCTGCGGGGCTGCCGAGCGTGACCTATCCCGATGGCACTGAGGTCGGCAACGACTTGCACCTGCAGCTGCGCTTCAAACTTGATTTGTACGCCAATGTGCGGCCGATTCGCCTCTATCAGGGCGATTTTTCACCGCTTAAAAATCGTCAAGCCGGCGATATCGATTACATCATCGTGCGCGAAAACACTGAAGGCTTATACGCCAGCAGAGGGGCCGGTGTGTTGTTACGTGGTGAGGTCGCCACGGATACTCTGGTTCTGACGCGCAAGGGTGTTTCGCGTATCGCCAAATTTGCGTTTGAGTTATCGCGCAAGCGTAACGGGGCGCCGTCTGACGGCATACGTCGCATGACGGTGTGCGATAAAGCCAATATTTTGCGCAGCTATGCTTTTTTCAGATCCGTCTGTGACGAGGTGGCGCAAGACTATCCCGATGTCGCGATTGATTACGCCTATGTTGATGCGATTACCGTGCATTTGGTCAAACGCCCAGAGTTTTATGACGTGATCGTGGCCGAAAACATGTTTGGTGACATTATTTCGGATCTTGGTGCGGCCACCGTTGGCGGCATGGGGATTGCCCCCTCGGGTGAGCTAGGCGACAACCATGGTTTGTTTCAGGGTGCGCACGGATCAGCCCCAGACATTGCGGGTCAAAATATCGCCAGCCCCCTCGCAACGATCTTGTCGGGCTCATTTATGTTGCGCTGGCTAGGTGATCGGCATCACGACATTAGTTTAGTGACCGCAGCAGAACGTATCGAGCGCGCGGTCGAGGCAACCTTGGCAGACGGCAAGGCGATCCCACGCGATTTGGGTGGTTTGGCGTCTTGTTCTGAGGTGACGACCGAGATTTGTCGTCAACTTAAATAGTCCGGAGATTGCCCACCTTCGGTCAGGCCAGCGCTTACCTTGGCTTGGAGTTCCGAGTCCTTGGTCAAGAGTGGCGCTCCTTCATTTAGAGATTATTCTTTCAAACGGGGATGGTGATAGGCATCCATGGGTTAACCCGTATAAAATGGCGGGCTATATAAGTCTAGGAAAACACAATGAGCCAGGCGGTCTGCACGAAGAGTGATCTGCGCGGGGTCATATCAATGAAACATCGTCCTTTGCGTGGCTGGCCCTTGTTGCCCGGCCTGTCGCTCGCGTTCTGGGTGCATGCGCGCGTGCTCAGCGGCGCGTTCGGGCTCGCCGTGGTCTCTGCCATGCTAAGCGTCACCGCTTTTGCGCAGAGTGGCGCAGGCGCCCCTCCTGCGTTGCCGGTGTCGGTCATCGAAGCCACACCGACCTCGCTGCCTAATATTCTCGTAATCACAGCTCAAGCCGAAGGTGCCAAAGAGACCGAGGTGCGTGCGCGTGTTGGCGGTATTTTGATCAAGCGGTTATACGAAGAGGGCAGCGCCGTCACGGCGGGCCAGCCCTTGTTTCAGCTTGATCCTGAGTCATTTAATAATGCTTTAGACGAGTCGCAAGCCCGCGCTAAGCAAACCGCGCGCGAGGCGGCACGCCTCAAAGGTTTGTTCAGTCAACAGGCGGTTAGCCGTAAAGAGTTCGATGACGCCACCTCAGCCAACGAGGTCGCCCAAGCCAATTTAAAAATTGCGCAGCTCAATTTAGCCTGGGCCACAGTGACCGCACCTGTGTCAGGTGTGTCGGGTCGAGCCCAACGCTCTGAGGGCAGCTTGATCACCACAACGCTTGACGGCAGCCTGCTGACGTCCATTTATCAAATTAATCCGATTTGGGTACGGTTTGGTCTTTCTGCGAGTGACACCTCGCAGCTGCCAAGCGGGCGACTTGATCCGGCACAAGAGACTGGGGTCGAGTTAATCCTGCCAAATGGCAAAGTCTACGAGCAGCCGGGCAAACTCAATTTCTTGTCGATGTTTATTGACCCTAAGTTGGGCACGCAGCAAATGCGTGCCGAGTTTCCAAATCCTAGTCATCAGATTTTGCCCGGTCAGTTTTTAAAGATACGCTTAACCACAGGCAAGCAAGACAACGTTTACTTGGTGCCTCAGGCTGCGGTCATTCAAAGCGAACGTGGGTTTATGGTTTGGACAATCGGTGCTGATAACAAGGTTGTACCAACGCCCTTAAGCATGGGAACGTGGTGGGGTAAAAACTGGATTGTGCGCTCGGGCTTAAAGCCGGGTGATCGCGTGGTGGTCAATCAGATCATCAAGATTCGACCAGGCGCTGTGGTTGCACCGACTGTGATCCCGCTTGATACGACAATGAATACGGCCAATGCCAGAGCGGGCAAATGAGCTTATCCAGTTTTTTTATTCATCGCCCGATTTTCTCGTGGGTAATTTCGATCACGATTGTGATTGCGGGGTTGATGGCGGCGCGTGGCTTACCCATTGCTCAGTATCCAGCGATCGCGCCACCCACGGTCATCATCACGGCAATCTACCCCGGCGCTTCGACTGAAACCTTAACGCGCACGGTGGCTGGGCCGATTGAAGAGCAGCTCTCGGGCGTTGAGAATTTGTTGTATTTCAACTCGACAGCGCAATCAAATGGCACGCTGACGATCACAGCAACTTTTGAAGCGGGCACCAACGTTGATATTGCGACGGTGAACGTGAACAACCGCGTCAAGATCGCTGAGCCGCGCCTGCCTGACATCGTGCGTCAATTTGGGGTCACAGCGCAAAAGCGTTCAAACGATATTTTATTGGTCACCGCGCTCACGACGCCCACCAATGAGTTCTCGTCGTTGTACCTGTCGAACTACGCGCTGATGAATGTGCTTGACGAACTCAAGCGTGTGCCCGGCGTGGGTGATGCCCAAATTTTAGGGGCGAAAGACTATTCGATGCGGATCTGGCTGCAGCCCGATCGTATGGCGCAACTTGGCGTGACAACGACTGATATCGCCAGCGCAGTGTCGTCTCAGAACAAACAAAACGTTGCCGGAAAAATTGGGCAAGAGCCCGCACCGCAAGGGCAACAATTGGTGTACACCGTCACGGCAAAAGGGCGCTTGGTGACCCCCGAGCAGTTTGGCGATGTTGTGATTCGTTCGAGTGGGCCAAATGGGGTGCTGCGTTTGAAGGATGTCGCTCGTGTTGAGCTTGATGCCGCGAATTACGACGCGTTTACGACCTTGG
>CAMCII010000165.1 GCA_945874505.1 Bordetella parapertussis
GAGCGTGTGTAACGTGCCAAGACCGCTGCGCCACCTACTGTCAAGGTCAGCACCGGCAAGATGGCGTGCTCAACCCCGCTATACCCGCCGCTCGGTAACCAACCGAAACTCACTGCAAAAATGAGCACTAGTAAAAGACCGAGAACGAAGCTTGGTAAGGTGTGCCCCGCCACAGAAAAACTCATGACAACACGATCGATCCACGAGTTTCGGTGTAAGGCAGCAAAAATACCAGCGGGTATTCCAATCAACAGATTCAGAGCAAAGGCCGGTAGCGCGAGCGCCAGCGTGGCCGGAATCGACTCAAGCACGAGTCTCATTGCTGGGCTGCCATCACGCATCGAAACGCCGAAGTTACCGTGAATAATATTGAGCAAGTAACCCCAAAACTGTTGCCAGAGAGGCGCATCAAGGCCCCAGCTCTCGCGAAACGCTGCAATGGCTTCGGGAGGAGCATCGGCCGACAGAATCATCATCGCTGGGTCGCCCGACAAGCGCAAGATCGTGAACGCGAAACCCACTACCAAGAAAATGGTCAGCAACGCACGCAGACTGCGAGACAACATGTATCGACCCATGTCTAGCTACCTGAACCATGATGAATCATGGTGTGAAGATGACAACTTACGGTATGCGCCTCGCCAATGCGTGTCGTAACGGGTGCGTTCGTTTTGCAATGCGCAGTCGCGAGCGCACAGCGTGGATGAAAACTACAGCCTGTTGGAACATCAACCGGATTGGGTGGTTCACCTTTTAGGATGATACGGGCGGAATTGGCTGTTGAATGCTTGGCACCCGGCGTCGACACCGCGGAAATTAGGGCTCGGGTGTACGGGTGCGCTGGGTGAGACAGCACATTTTTTGCAGAGCCTTGTTCGATAATTCGACCCAAGTACATCACGGCAACTTCGTCGCAGATATGGCGCACGACGCGCAAATCATGACTGATAAAGAGCATGGTGAGACTCATCTGCTGACGCAAATCAGTCAAGAGGTTGATCACCTGTGCCTGTACTGAAACATCAAGCGCAGAAATGGGTTCATCGCAGACAAGCAGACTAGGTTTGAGCACTAAGGCGCGTGCCAAGACGACGCGCTGACGTTGCCCACCCGACAGTTCATGAGGGTAGCGTTGAAACAAGTTGTCGGTCAGTCCGACGGCGCGCATCATACTTTGTGCGGCTATGGCTGGTTGTATCTCGCCATGCTTGTCATGAATCTGCAGGGGCTCAGTCACCTGCTCTAAAGCAGTCAGACGGCGATCGAGTGCGCTGAGTGGGTCTTGATACACCATTTGCATGTGGCGGCGGGCCGCTCGCCAAGCATGATTACGTTGCGCTGTGACGGGCTTGCCGTCAAACTCAACGGTACCGGCAGTCGCTGGGATCAAGCCAAGCACTAACTTGGCCATCGTTGATTTGCCGCAACCTGACTCACCAACGATTCCCAGTGTCTGGCCGCGTTGAACACTTAACGTGACACCATCAACCGCTCGTAAGATTTTTTTACCAGACAGCCATTCCTTATTCCCTTCAACAGAAAAGTGCCGCTGTAAATTTTTAACGCTCAACAGTGCTGTCATGCTGCTAGTTTTCTCGTGCAGGCTAAAGCATGCCCAACTGCGATTGTTTTTAAAGCGGGTGAGCTCAGGCGACAATTGTCTTGAGCGAAATCACAACGCGCCTCAAAACGACATCCCTGTATGAGTTGCCCCGCCTGCGGAATACTGCCTCGTATCGTTGTCAGACGATGGACCTCGGCATTCAATTCGGGCATGGCTGCTAAAAGACCAAGGCTATACGGATGTTGGGCGTCGGTAAATAATGTTTGACTTGGCGCGCTTTCAACAATGGCTCCCGCATACATGACTAGCACGCGGTCGCTGATCTCTGAGATCACGCCTAGGTCGTGTGAGATCGTCACCAGAGCCATACCCGTGTCCCGCCGCACTGTGTCGAGCAACAGCAAAATTTGCGCTTGTACCGTTGCATCCAGGGCGGTGGTGGGCTCATCGGCGATGAGTAAATCGGGTTGTCCGGCCAAGGCCATCGCAATCATGACGCGTTGATTCATGCCACCCGACAGTTCATGCGGGTAGGCGTTCATGCGTCTTTTTGCATCTGGGATTTCAACGTGATCGAGCAATGCCAGTACCTCTGCTTTTGCTTGGGCCCCCCGAAGGTCTCGATGCAGCGCCAAGCTTTCTGCGATTTGTGCACCAACGCGCTGCGCAGGGTTCAGCGATGAGCTTGGGTCTTGAAATATCATCGCGATCTTGCGGCCGCGGATTTGAGATAACTCTGTATCCGACAAGCCAAGTAACTCGCGCCCTTGGAATTTGACTGAGCCTGTTACGCGAGTGTGTTTACCCAGTAAGCCGAGCACGCCTAGCCAAGTGACGCTCTTGCCGCAACCCGATTCACCCACCAATCCAATCGATTCGCCGCGAACGATATCCAAGTCGACACCATGCAACACTTCTGAGGTGTGTTCGCGTTGGTCAAACGCAATACGCAACTCACTAATCGTCAGTAGCGGGCTAGGACTCGTAGCAGTTAAGATCATTGCTTCGGAGGTGTGAGATTCGTGCCACGAAAATCCATGACAAAGGTCTTAGAAGGCTTCCAGGCAAAGTCTTTGCGCTTAGCATAAAACACAGCACTTTGATGCAAAACTGTGTAGGCGGGATCTTCGCGCTCGGCAATCTCTAGCATTCGTTGAAAGGTCTTTTTGCGTTCTGCTGGGTCAACTGAGGTCGAAAGTGTGTCAGACAATTTATTAAATTCAACGTTTGTCCATTCGCCAGTTTGTTGTTGTTGACCATTAGGCCCATGTTGGTTCACCAATGAGCTCACCGGATCACTAAAGGGCGCTGAGTTCGACCAGCCTCGCACGCCCCGAGTTGGGCCTTTCTCGAAAATTTGCGCCCAATTCTCTTTCATCGACATCTGTACATTCAACCCAGCAGAACGCCACATCTCGAGCATGATCTGATCGGTTTGTGTTTGATTGGTGTAGTAATTGTTTAAGCCCCTGAAGTGAATCACTTCTCCCTTATAGCCAGCTTCGGCAAGCAGCTTCTTGGCAAGTGCGACGTCATACTTTGGTACGGTCCAGCCTTTCACAAACATGTCGCCATAGAACTCGAATTGCAGGCCGGCGGGTACGCGTGTATTGCCGCCCCAGATGGCTTCGACAATGGCATCGCGATCAATGGCGTGCGTCATCGCTTGTCGTACTTTTGGGTTTGCAAGAACTGGATGATTTTTGTCGAATGTAATCAGTCGGTGATTCAGAACAGTTCCGCCAACCACTTCGAACTTAGCGTTGCCTTGAATGGTTTTGAACTGATCCGGTGGAATATCAGTAATGAAGTCATACTGGCCAGATAGCAAGCCATTGATGCGCGAAGATACCTCAGGCACCACCATGTAACGAATTTCTTTGACCAGTGGCTTACCGCCAAAATAGTCATCGTGCGCACTCAAGACCAGATACTGATCCATTTTCATTTCTTTAACTTTGAAAGGCCCTGCGCTTACTGGCGCCTGAGCCCAACTCGCCCAGTCTTTCGAGGCCATGTAAGCTTTCTTTGAGACAATCTCAGAGCCCAAGCGTGCGATACGCCCCTCAAGGGTCAGGTCTGGCACGGCGTTGATCAAGCGTACGGTGTAGCGATCAACGATCTCGACGCTTTGCAACGAGGGCCATAAGTTGCGCGCGATCGCAGTAATCTCGGGCGGGGGGACTTCCATACTGCCGGGTGTTGAATTCGTAGTCTTGCGACCAATGTCTACTGCAATTGTTTTGCTGTCTTGATTGGCTTGACGGGGCGCCGAGGCGCCGAACATGCGTTCTGAACCAAAGCTAAACGCAACATCTTCAGCGGTCACCTCATCGCCGTTATGAAACTTAACACCAGGACGCAACTTGAACTCAACAGTCTTGGCGTCAATGCGCTTCCACGATTCAGCAAGTGACGGCCGTGGCGAAAGGTCTCCAACGGTATCCAGCTGAATCAAACCGGCATAAATCATGGGCAACATGCGCGTGCCAACGTTACTTTGCTCGCGTAAAGGATCCAGAGCACCACTTGTCAGTAACTGTTGTACGGCCACGCGCACGACTGGGCGGGTATCCGTAGGTTGTGCAAAAACGCTTGGATGTGCCAACGCACAAAGCGTGAGTGCTGTGAGTTTCATGAACCAACGTTTAGAGTGAAGCAGCTGCATGTGAATCCTGTTTGATTGCTGAATGAAAGAGCGACACGCTGTTAAAGAGCGACGCTATGCATAATTTTCAAAAAATGAGGTAAGGTTGGCGTGACTGCGGCAGGAACTTTGGCCAAATCGTCGTAGCGGCGCAGCCGTACAGCTTCTTGCGCAAACGATTGGGCTTCAAACTCTATCGCTTGAGGAGGGGTATAGATACCACCTTGCACAATAAGGCTCTGTTTAGAGGCCGTCGAGAGCGTGCTCCAGTAAGACTGGTCTGTCGCGCAAAGGTAGCGCTTAGCATCGACATGCAAGCGTATTGGCTCAAGCACTGCGCTCGAAAACAAACCGCGCAAAAAAGGTAAGGCAACATACTGATGCAGGTCGTCACCGTTCTCGACGCTTGCACTCTCTTTCAGGCGGCCAGTCTTAGCTAATAAGTGTCCGATATCGTGCAATAGCGCTGCGGTGATTGTGTGCGCTGTCTCGTTTGCTTGCTCGGCCAGGGCTGCGCACTGAAGCGCGTGCTCAAGTTGGCTGACCGCTTCGCCGCCATACTGATTTTCACCTTCTACGGTTAGTAGTTGGGTGATATCACCTAAATTCAAAGCCATTTCAAACCTTTTTTAAACAAGTGCGCGGCGAATGCGCGCAGACAGCAGCGTCATACGGAGTGCTGCTGTCATACAGTCAGTCTATCCATCAAAACCACCTGCTCAGTATGTCGAACTGAGATGACAGCGACTTGACAGTTGTGTGAATTTTGAAATCCATCGTCGGTCGTATCTCGGGTCAAACGACCTGACAGCCTTCGCGCCAGACTGATCGTGCGAAGGCATGGCTTGATTGCCCCGCGATTTCATGCATGCGCATGCGTACAAGATCGGCTCTCAGGCCAATTTCCAGTGCTCCGCGATCGGTTAAGCCAGTGGCTTGCGCGGGATGTCGTGTCACTGTGGCAATCGCGTCTGGCAAAGTCATCACACCTTCGTGAACTAAGCGTGTCACGGCACTCAGCAGACTTCCCGGAACATAATCAGAAGACAGTACGTCGAGCAAGCCCAACTTAGCCAATTCAGTGGCAGAGACATTGCCAGAGTGTGATCCGCCACGCACCACGTTTGGCCCGCCCATCACTGTCAGTAAGCCTAGTTTTTTTGCGTAACGCGCAGCCGCCACTGTTGTGGGAAATTCTGACATGCTGGCGCCTTCAGCGAACGCTTGCTCAACATGCGCCTCGGTGGTGTCGTCATGACTGGCTAGATGAATGCCAGCCTCTTTTGAATAGTCAACAAAGTACTGGCGGTGTGGGGCGCTAAATTGACTCTGCAGCATGGCAGCATTACTAACCTTATCCAAGAACTTGTCGTGGCTCCAGCCTTTTTTTCCTGTGAAGTACACACGCGCTTGCTCAATGTCCTCCCACTGGCGCTGACCCGGGGTGTGATCCATCAAAGAGATCAGCTTAAGACGTGGGTGCCCGTTAAATGGTTCAAACAGTTCAATCGTATTGGGTGCCGGGAGTTCACAGCGCACGTGAAGGTAATGATCGGCACGCAGCAGATTGTCTTTGGTGTATTGGTCAAGCGCTAACAGCACTGCCCCCCACGTTTGACCTCGAACACTCTCTGTATCGGCTTCGCCTACCCCTAGCGCGTCAAAGACGGTGGTGATGCCTGCACAGGCTATCTCGGCATCATGGGCCATCAAGGCGGGCTGCTCGGCCCACATCACCTTGGGACGCGGCATTAAGTGTCGTTCAAAGTTATCGGTGTGAATCTCAACCATGCCGGGCATCAAGAAATCACCCTCAAAGTCGATAGCATCAACCGCCGAGCTGCCACCCGTATCAATCGAATCGATACGACCATTGACCACTGAGAGAGAGCCCTGAATGACTTCGTGATTCATAATCAGTCGAGCGTTTTTGATCACTACTGAGCCGCGCATGTGATGCTCCGAAAATTGGTCATATCGATACGGCGGGTAGCAAGTTGGTTGCCAACGGCCTGATCGTGAAAGATTCCGACTGCAGCAGCCCCTGCCGCAATCGCTTCATGAATGAGGGTCACCACTGTTTGGGTGTTCTGCGGATCAAGCGATGCTGTAGGTTCATCGAGCAGTAGTAGCGAGCGAGGCTTGATCATGCTGCGAGCAATATTGACCCGTTGCTGTTCACCACCCGAAAACGTTGCGGGCGCTAGCCCCCACAGCCGCTCGGGAATCCGTAGGCGTGTCAGCCATTCGCTTGCCACTGTGCGTGCCTGCTTGACGGCTTGCTCGTCGTAACCAAGCTCTGATAGCAGGGGCTCAGCGACGAGATCAAGCGTTGATATTCTTGGAATCACGCGTAAAAACTGACTCACGTAGCCAATGTGGTGGCGACGAACGGCGATCAATTCACGCGCAGTCGCCGTCGTCAACTCAAGAGGCTCGCTATCTCTGCCTATGTATTGAATCGACCCAGTGCTGACGCGATAGTTCGCATAAATCAATTTAAGAAGGGTGCTTTTCCCCATCCCTGAGGCGCCGTCCAAGACGACGCACTCGCCAGCTGCGACTTCAAAATTAACATCGTTCAAAACGGGTAGTGTGAGTCCGTTTTGATGGTGGAGCGTAAATTGCTTACTCACACTTGTGAGGCGTAATACAGGTGTAATCATGGTTGCAGCACCGACGACACTAAGAGTTGGGTGTAAGGGTGTTGCGGATCGTCAAGCACCTGATCCGTTAAACCAGTTTCGACAATCCGGCCGCGGCGCATCACAATCATGCGGTGCGCTAGCAAACGAGCGACGGCCAGATCATGCGTCACAATGATCGAGGCTAATCCTAGATGCTGAGTCAACTGACGCAAGAGGTCGAGCAGTTTTGCCTGTACCGATACGTCTAGCCCTGAGGTCGGTTCATCCATGAACACGAGTCGGGGTTGGGTGACCAAGTTGCGCGCAATCTGCAGGCGTTGTCGCATACCGCCCGAAAAATGTCGCGGCAAGTCATCGACTCGCGCAGGGTCAATCTCTACGCGCGCAAGCCAGTCACAGGCTGTCGCACGCAGTTGTCCGTAGTGACGCTGGCCCAGCGCCATCAGGCGCTCGCCCACATTGGCACCCGCTGAGACTTCCATGCGCAAGCCATCTGCTGAGTTTTGGTGAACAAAGCCCCAGTCGGTGCGTGCGAGCAGGCGTCGTTGCGCCTCGGTCATTTTGAAGATGTCGGTGAGACTGCCATCTTTGATTTGAAACTCAACCGACCCTGAGTCGGGTGTGTCACGCGCAGCCAAGGCGTTGAGCAGGGTGGTTTTTCCTGAACCAGATTCACCAACAATGGCAAGCACCTCGCCTGACCATAGTTCAAAGCTTGTGTCGATAAGAGCAGCTCGATCGCCATAGCTTTTGTTCAGACCGGTCACCCGCAAAATGGGTGATTGTGTGTCGACGTGCATGGCGTTAGTCATCCTTTGAAATTGACGGCGCCGTGGCGACAACAGCGGGCGTGAGTTTGCTTTGCTCGGTCTCGCAGTAGTCAGAGTCCGAGCAGACAAATATCCGACCGCCTTGATCGTCCGTGATGACTTCATCCAGAAAGCTGTCTCGTGAGCCGCATAATTCACAGGGAGCATCCCAACGCTGAATCTCAA